>NZ_JBJJMO010000054.1:0-29949 GCF_046231935.1 Pseudomonas sp. KCJK9111
AAAATTTCGATTGCTGATGGCAGTCGATTTTGGTCCAGTCGCACGCCGCGGCTCACTTGCGTTATGCCAACTTTCGGAAAATCGACGATCCACAAGCCTGGAATGTCAACGCTTAAAAGACCTGCAATAGTTTCGATGCTGAGCCTATCTGCCCGCGCCAATGCTTCCCCAATAGCACTGATAATGATTTCAGCTTCCCCTGAGATAACTATATCGAAGAGGGGAGGGATCTTGTGCTCTCTGATTAGCCGGCCCGGAGAAGCTTTGTGGTGTTTGACATCACATGGATTTCTCTTTCTTTCGTTGTCTAAATAGAGCGTTTCATTCACATGGCGTCCCCCTAGAATTATGACGGGGCCGTCACCTAAAAGCTTCCGAACTAGCTGAGCGCAGTGCACCGCCCCCGGCATGCACAGCGTCATAGCTCCAATCAGGACTAGATTGGGTTTTTGCGCGAGCAGGAGCGTTTCAAACGCGGGCATGTCGTCTAAAGAGTACATAAGCATGAAGCAATCTCTTGCTTCGTAGCATCCGTTTGCCCAAGTGCTGTTTGCCCAAGCACTTCCTTCAATCTGAGCGAGATACGCAGCATGCCTGCAGGCGTTAAAGAGGCTCACAGGATCGCAACTGTTCAAAGCCCGGCTGGATTTTGCGCCCGTGAGGCACTCCGGAGCCGAAACCGCGACGGCTCGGATCTGGCGGTTGTAGCCGTGGCCTGAATGATGGGTGAGAGAGCCGCTGTAAGCGAAGCCATGCTGAGTAGAGGAAGGCATAGGGCGTCCTTTTCATCAGGAAGGGCGTCCATGCCATTGCTATTAGTTTTGGATATTGGATACAGTAGCCGAACAAAAGCTTGTGCGAGGCTTAAAATGAAACAAAATGTTATTGCGCTAATATTTGGTGGCAAAAGTGCTGAGCACGCCGTCTCCCTTATGTCTGCTCGCAGCCTGTACGAAGCCTTGACTTCATCGGGTTACCGGGTTCATTGCGTAGGAATCGACACCGCCGGTGTCTGGCATTACCAAGGCCAGCCGCGCGAATTTCCTGACGAAGTCGACGCTGCCGCACCGGTCCTGACGCTTCAGCCAGGTAGGCCGGTATTGATTTATTCAGACGCCGGATCCGCTTTGAAGGAGATTGCTATTGACCTGATGTTTCCCGCCCTTCATGGGCGGTATGGGGAAGACGGTGCGATCCAAGGGCTGGGTGCAATGTGTGGCATTCCGTGCGTAGGTTCTGGAATACTCGGCTCTGCCGTCGCCATTGATAAAGACATGACCAAGCGACTCGTGAGTGCGGCGGGAATCAAGGTTGCCCCTTGGGTTGCAGGTCATGAAATGTGGCCTTGGAGGTATCTTGTAGAGTTACTAGGCGGGGAAGTGCTGTACGTGAAACCTGCTACCTGTGGATCTTCCATTGGTGTGGCGCGGGTCACGTGCGAGGCAGAATACCGTGAAGCTTATGCGGCAGCTCAGCGCCTTGATCCGAAGGTGATCGTTGAAAAGGAAATCAAAGGGAGAGAAATTGAGTGCGGAATTCTGGAGAGCGATGGGCGAACCGTAGCATCACCGCCAGGTGAAATTCTACCCGCCAGCGGATACGATTTTTATAATTATGATGCTAAGTACTCTACCCATCAGCCCTCAACACTTCTTGTGCCTAGTCCCGTCTCATCTACTTTGTCTGCGCGTATCCAAAGCCTGTCTCTTGAAGTGTTTAGGTGTTTGGGACTTCAAGGGCTGGCCAGGATTGATTTTTTCCTTCTGGATGATGAAGTCATTCTGAATGAAGTGAACACATTGCCCGGTTTTACAGGTGCCAGCATGTACCCCAAGATGTTTGAAGCCGCAGGGTTTTCACTTGCTTTCATTGCAGATGAGCTGGTCAAGACAGTGGTACTAGGGACTTCGCCGCAGCCGTGATTATTGGCGGGATGTGACTTCTACTTACGTCTCAAGAATTTTACGATCTCATCTCTCCCTGCTTCCAGGTGAAGGCGTAGAATCCGTTTTGCTAGCTCACGGTCACCTGCACGGCAAGCCGCGAGAATAGCAATATGATCGTCCTGAGATTTCTGATGATAATCCAAGTTGGTCAGTAAAAAACGGAGGTGTCTGTCGACTGCTCGATGAAGCGATTTGATAAGGGCCAGCAAGCGAGGACGACTTGATCGTGCATAAAGAAAATAGTGAAATTGCTCGTTTAGCTCACCTAGCGCGTGTTGATTTCGAGCCGTGTTGATTGCATGGATACGCTGTTCCATCTCCAGAATGTCGTCATTCGAAATGTCACTAAAACCCAAGTCTAAGGCTGTCGTTTCTGCCATGATGCGCATGTCATAAATCTCCACGACATCGTCAATCGTCATGATAGATACAAACGCACCTTTATGGGGTTCGGAGGTAACAAGCCCTTCCGCTTCAAGCTGTCTGATCGCATCGCGAACAGGCATGCGACTTACACCGAATTTAGCCGCTAACTCATCTTGGCGTAGTTGCGTTCCTTCTGGAATCATGCCCGAGAGAATTCCGTTGCGAATTGAGTCAGCGACAAACGCCATGGCGGTTTTTTGCTGATAACCTGTTGGCACGATAAAGCTGTCGGGAAGCGGAGGCACACTCATCTCCAGGGGCGTTAACGAGGCTGCCGAAGGTAGCATATCGCTGCTATCCCAGCCATACAGCCTGACGGCGTTGCACAGAGCCTCGAAGTGACTGAATGCAGGGTAGGTGCAGATAAGCTGCTCCATGTCGCTGATGCTCTTTATCGTTAGCTTTTACATTTTGTGCGTCGGAAATGGCGACAATGCGCATCCAGTAGCGTGATTGAGTGAAGCGGGTGCAGTGGTTGCCCCCGAGTCGCCTCTGTGCTCGCCGCACATCTAGGATTGAGATCCGGGTTTGTCGCCTCGTACGAGAGGCCTTTGTCCAGTCGACAGGGGGGGCTAATTAGTTATCGATGCTCTATTAAAGACGTTTCGTGCGATCTCAACTCAGCCTGGGCTATCTGATTGCAGCGGTCCTACCACAACCGCTTGGCTCGAATGAGTTTCTGACGGCATCCGCGCCTGAACCGCCACGCTGGCACCGGCTCATTTTTCGTCCCGACGTCGTCTCAGGATTTCTCATGCAGAGCCTTGGTACTGTGATGAATCCGCAACGTGTGTCGCCGTTCAACGCCAGTGCGTGGCGGCTGCATTTTATTCAACCACCGCCTTCAAAGTTGGAAAGCTTTTTGCAGAGCCACGCCCAAGCGCTGCTCTGGCGTCAAAGTTTTGCAAGAAGAGGACTCGCGGTGGATCGCACTCAGTTAATCAGCAACGCTCGCCATAACCTGGCCGGTCTCGGTCGAGGCAACCTCGGGGTGCCGCTGTTGCTGCTGGTGATGCTGGCAATGATGATGTTGCCAATCCCACCGTTTTTGCTCGACGTGTTCTTCACCTTCAACATCGCCTTGTCCATCGTGGTGCTGCTGGTCAGCGTGTACGCGCTGCGCCCGTTGGACTTTGCCGCATTCCCTACCATCCTGCTGGTGGCGACCTTGCTGCGACTGGCGCTGAACGTGGCGTCCACCCGTGTGGTCATGCTGCATGGCCAGGAAGGTCACGGCGCCGCGGGCATGGTGATCCAGGCCTTCGGCGATGTGGTCATCGGTGGCAACTACGTGGTCGGTGCGGTGGTCTTCGCCATCCTCATGATCATCAACTTCGTGGTGGTGACCAAGGGTGCGGGGCGTATCTCCGAGGTCAGCGCACGCTTCACCCTCGATGCGATGCCGGGCAAGCAGATGGCCATCGACGCCGACCTGAACGCCGGCCTGATCGACCAGGCGCAAGCCAAGGCGCGCCGCAGCGAAGTCGCCCAGGAGGCTGAGTTCTACGGCTCGATGGACGGCGCCAGCAAGTTCGTGCGCGGTGACGCCATCGCTGGCCTGCTGATCCTGTTCATCAACCTGATCGGTGGCATGCTGATCGGCATGTTGCAGCATGGCATGAGCTTCGGCGACGCCGGCAAGGTGTATGCCCTGTTGACCATTGGTGACGGTCTGGTGGCGCAGCTGCCCTCGCTGCTGCTCTCCACCGCCGCAGCCATCATGGTCACCCGTGCCTCGGGCTCGGAGGACATGGGCAAGCTGATCAACCGTCAGATGTTCGACTCGCCCCGGGCCTTGGCCGTGTCCGGCGCCATCATGATCGTCATGGGGCTGGTGCCGGGCATGCCGCACCTGGCGTTCCTGAGCCTGGGCCTGATGGCGGGCGGCGGCGCCTACTTGGTATGGAAGAAACAGCAAAGGACCAAGGTACAGGCCCAGCAGGAAGCGCAGCGCCAGCAAGAGCTGCTGCCTTCGCCGCAGCGGGCGGCCGAAACCAAGGAGCTGGGCTGGGACGATGTCACCCCGATCGACATGATCGGCCTGGAGGTCGGTTATCGCTTGATCCCATTGGTCGATCGCAACCAGGGCGGGCAGCTACTGGCGCGGATCAAGGGCGTGCGCAAGAAGCTGTCCCAGGACTTGGGCTTTCTCATGCCCACCGTGCATATCCGCGACAATCTTGACCTGCAGCCCAGTGCTTATCGCCTGACGTTGATGGGGGTGATCCTGGCTGAAGCAGAGATCTATCCGGACCGCGAGCTTGCCATCAACCCCGGGCAGGTGTTCGGCAGCCTCAACGGCATCGCGGCCCGCGACCCGGCCTTTGGCCTGGAGGCGGTGTGGATCGACGTCGGTCAGCGCTCGCAGGCGCAGTCGCTGGGCTATACGGTCGTAGACGCCAGTACGGTGGTGGCCACTCACCTCAACCAGATCCTGCAGAAGCATTGCCACGAGCTGATCGGTCACGAAGAAGTGCAGCAACTGTTGCAAGTCTTGTCCAAGGCGTCGCCTAAGCTGGCAGAAGAGTTGGTGCCGGGTGTCATTTCGCTGTCAGGCCTTCTCAAAGTCCTACAGGCTTTGTTGTCAGAACAGGTGCCAGTGCGCGATATTCGTAGCATTGCCGAATCCATCGCCAACAACGCGGCAAAGAGTCAAGATACCGCCGCTCTGGTCGCGGCGGTGCGCGTCGGATTGTGTCGCGCCATCGTGCAAAGCATTGTTGGCGTTGAGTCCGAGCTCCCTGTGATCACCTTGGAGCCCAGGTTGGAACAGATCTTGCTAAATAGTCTGCAGAGGGCCGGGCAAGGTCAGGAAGACGGAGTGCTTCTTGAACCAAGCATGGCCGAAAAGCTGCAGCGTTCACTGATCGAAGCCGCACAGCGCCAGGAGATGCAAGGCCAGCCGGCCATCCTCCTGGTGGCCGGCCCGATCCGCGCCATGCTGTCGCGTTTCGGTCGGCTGGCCGTACCGAATTTGCATGTGCTGGCGTATCAGGAAATACCGGACAACAAGCAAGTCACCATCGTTGCCACCGTGGGCCCTAATGGCTGAGGTAGTGGATAATGCAAGTTAAGCGATTCTTCGCCGCTGATATGCGTCAGGCCATGAAGCTGGTCCGCGATGAGCTGGGCGCTGATGCGGCCATCATCGGCAATCGCCGTATCGCAGGGGGCGTTGAACTGACCGCCGCGCTGGACTACAAGCTGTCCGCCCTGGCGCCTCGGGTACCGAACGTCGAACTCGAAGAAGAGCTGCGCAAGACCCACACGCGCATCGCCACGGCCAAGGCCGAGCTCGAACAGCGCCCGGACAGCAGCGACAGCAATCGCCAACTGTTCGCCGGTCAGTCGCTCACGGCGGCCGAGCCTCTGGTCGAGCCGCACGTTGACGCCCCGCAGCCGGCCACCACCGCAAGCAGCCAGGCCTCGGTGGACCCGCGCCTGTTCGATGCCATGCGCTCTGAGCTGTCCGACTTGCGCGAGCTGCTGGAAGTGCAACTGGGGTCGCTGGCCTGGACCCAGTTGCAAGGTAGCAAGCCGCAGCAGGCCACGTTGTGGCGCCGGCTGCAGCGCATTGGCCTGTCTGGCCCCATCGCCCGTGAATTGCTCGAGCTGACCAAGGACATCGAGGAGCCTCGCCACGCCTGGCGTATGCTGCTGGCGCACCTGGCGCGCATGATCCGTACGCCCGACGTGGAACCGATCGAGGATGGCGGTGTGATTGCCGTCGTCGGCCCGGCCGGCATGGGCAAGACCACCACCCTGGCCAAGCTCGCGGCGCGCTATGTGCTCAAGTACGGCGCCCACAACCTGGCGCTGGTGAGCATGGACAGTTTCCGTATCGGGGCACAGGAGCAGCTCAAGACACTGGGCCGAATCCTGAATGTGCCGGTGACCTATGTCGACCCCGGCCAGTCGTTGGCGGCGGCGCTCGAGCCTCTGCTGCGCAAGCGCGTGGTGCTGATCGATACGGCGGGCCTGCAAGCCAGCGACCCGGCCTTGCGCATGCAACTCGATACCCTAGCCGGTCGCGGCATCGCGGCGAAGAATTACCTGGTCCTGGCCACCACCAGCCAGAAGCAGGTGCTGACCGCGGCCTACCACAGCTACAAGCGCTGCGGGCTGGCCGGCTGCATCCTGACCAAACTCGACGAGTCGGCAAGCCTGGGCGATGTCCTGAGCCTTGCCATCAGTTTCCGACTGCCCGTGGCCTACCTTACCGATGGGCCGCGTATCCCGGACGATCTGCACCTGCCCCGTGGGCACCAGCTGGTCACCCGCGCGGTCAATGTGCAGCAGCAGGACGAGCCCAGCGAGGAGGCCATGGCCGACATGTTCGCTGATCTCTACCACAACCCACGGCGAGCGGGTTGAAAATGAAATGTGTGCAAGGTAGCTATGCCGAGGGATACGCAGAATTGCCCTTCGTGTGGCCTGAGTCCCAGCGAGACAAGGTAAAGAACAGACATGGGTAGCATGCATCCCGTACAGGTAATCGCCGTGACCGGTGGCAAAGGTGGCGTCGGCAAGACAAATGTTTCAGTGAACCTGTCTCTTGCGCTGGCCGAGCTGGGCCGCAGGGTCATGCTGCTCGACGCCGACCTGGGGCTGGCCAATGTCGATGTGTTGCTGGGCCTTGCGCCCAAGCGCACGCTGGCCGATGTCATTGAAGGGCGGTGCGAACTGCGCGATGTGATGCTGCAGGGCCCGGGCGGTGTGCGCATCGTCCCGGCCGCTTCGGGCACGCAGAGCATGGTGCACCTGGCACCTGCCCAGCATGCGGGCCTGATCCAGGCGTTCAGCGAAGTCGGTGACAACCTCGACGTGCTGGTGATCGATACCGCTGCCGGCATCGGCGATTCGGTGGTCAGCTTCGTGCGCGCGGCCCAGGAAGTGTTGCTGGTGGTCTGCGATGAGCCGACCTCGATCACCGACGCTTATGCGCTGATCAAGCTGCTTAACCGTGATTACGGCATGAACCGCTTCCGGGTGCTGGCCAATATGGCCCAGAGCCCTCAGGAGGGGCGCAACCTGTTCGCCAAGCTGACCAAGGTCACCGACCGCTTCCTGGATGTGGCGCTTCAGTATGTGGGCGCCGTGCCTTACGACGAGTGCGTGCGCAAGGCGGTCCAGAAGCAACGCGCCGTGTACGAGGCGTTCCCGCGCTCCAAATGCGCCCTGGCCTTCAAGGCCATCGCGCAGAAGGTCGACAGCTGGCCGCTGCCCGCCAACCCCCGTGGCCATCTGGAGTTCTTCGTCGAACGCCTGGTGCAGCCGACCAGTGCAGGTTCGATGTCATGAGCGCCAGCGGCTTCAAGATGTACAGCCGCGCCTCGAAAGATGCGCAGTACGAGCTGATCGAGCGTTATGCGCCGCTGGTCAAGCGCATCGCCTACCACCTGTTGGCGCGACTGCCGGCCAACGTGCAGGTCGAGGACCTGATCCAGGCGGGCATGATCGGTCTGCTCGAGGTCGCCAACAAGTATGACGCCAGCAAGGGCGCCAGTTTCGAGACCTATGCCGGCATCCGCATTCGCGGGGCCATGCTCGACGAGGTGCGCAAAGGCGATTGGGCGCCGCGCTCGGTGCACCGCAACACCCGCATGGTCAGCGATGCCATGCGTGCGGTCGAAGCCAAAACTGGCCGCGACGCTAAAGATCATGAAGTTGCTGCCGAACTCAAGTTGAGCCTCGATGATTATTACGGGATTCTCAACGACACACTGGGCAGCCGGCTGTTCAGCTTCGACGACCTGTTGCAGGACGGCGAGCACGAAGGCTTGCATGAGGACGGCGTCAGCGGCCAGGCCGAACCTGCCCGTGGGTTGGAGGAAGAGCGGTTCCAGGTCGCGTTGACCGAGGCCATCGCCAACCTGCCGGAGCGTGAGCGCCTGGTGCTGGCGCTGTATTACGACGAGGAACTGAACCTCAAGGAGATCGGTGAGGTCTTGGGGGTCAGCGAGTCGCGGGTCAGCCAGTTGCACAGCCAATGCGCCGCGCGCCTGCGCAGCCGCCTGGGGGAATGGCGGGCCCGCTGAGCCCGCCGCCGTCGTTGCCGTTTTCCACGTTGTACCGAATCGATTGAGTGCGCGCTCGGGGCCGAGCGCGTTTGAGACTGCTTGGAGGTCTAATTGGACAAGAACATGAAAATCCTCATCGTCGACGACTTTTCGACGATGCGGCGCATCATCAAGAACCTGCTGCGTGACCTGGGCTTCGCCAACACCGACGAAGCCGATGACGGCACGACGGCGCTGCCGATGCTCGAAAGTGGCCATTACGATTTCCTGGTAACCGACTGGAACATGCCAGGCATGTCCGGTATCGACCTGCTGCGCAAAGTCCGCGCCAGCGACAAGCTCAAGACCTTGCCGGTGTTGATGGTGACCGCTGAAGCCAAGCGCGATCAGATCATCGAGGCCGCCCAGGCAGGCGTGAATGGCTATGTGGTCAAGCCGTTCACCGCCCAGGTGCTCAAAGAAAAGATCGAGAAGATCTTCGAACGCGTCAACGGCTGAGTCACGTCAGGGGGCGCGCCATGAGTTCATCACACACGTCATTGGGCGAGTTCGAATCGACCCTCAAGAAGCATGCCCAGGAGTTGGTCGAAAGCCTGGAGCGCGGACGGTTCGGCGAGGCGGTGCAACTCATTCACGAGTTGAACCAGACCCGCGATCGGGGGCTGTACCAGGAAGTGGGCAAGCTGACCCGCGAACTGCACAGCGCCATCGTCAGTTTTCAGATCGACCCGACCATACCCCAGGCCGAGGAGGTGTCGCAGATTACCGACGCCACCGAACGCCTGTCCTATGTGGTCAAGCTCACCGAAGGGGCGGCAAACCGCACCATGGACCTGGTCGAGGAAAGCACGCCTGTGCTCAACGACCTGGCCAGCGAGGCCAAAGCGCTGAGTGCCGATTGGCAGCGCTTCATGCGCCGCGAAGTGAACGCCACGGAGTTTCGCGACCTGGCCAAGCGCGTCGACGGTTTCCTGGCACACAGCGCTGAGGGTAACCGCAAGGTGGCCGGCCATCTCAACGACATCCTGCTGGCCCAGGATTACCAGGACCTGACCGGGCAGGTGATCAAGCGCGTCACGGCGTTGGTGACCGAGGTGGAAAGCAACCTGCTGAAACTGGTGATGATGGCCAGCCAGGTCGACCGCTTTGCGGGCATCCAGCATGACCAGGATCAATTGCGCGCAGAAAAAGATCGAGAAAAACATCCGACTCGGGGTGAAGGTCCGCAGATTCATGCCGATAAGCGTGAAGACGTCGTGTCCGGTCAGGACGATGTCGATGATCTGCTATCCAGCCTGGGTTTTTAAGGAGCACCTTTGATGAGCTTCGGCGCCGATGAAGAAATCCTTCAGGATTTCCTGGTAGAAGCCGGTGAAATACTTGAGCAATTGTCCGAGCAGCTGGTCGAGCTTGAAAGCCGCCCTGACGATGCCGACTTGCTCAATGCGATTTTTCGCGGTTTCCACACTGTAAAAGGGGGCGCCGGCTTCCTCCAGCTCAATGAGCTGGTGGAGTGCTGCCATATCGCCGAGAACGTGTTCGACGTGCTGCGCAAAGGTGAGCGCCGGGTCGATGCAGAGCTGATGGACGTGGTGCTCGAAGCACTGGATGCCGTCAACGGCATGTTTGCCCAAGTGCGTGAGCGCAGCGAAGTGACCCCGGCTACGCCAGAACTGCTGGCAGCCCTGGCGCGTCTGGCAGAGCCTGGCAGCGCCGACGCGGCCCCGGCGGCGCCCGTGCCGGTTGAGCCCGCGCCTGTGCAGCAGGCGCCGCAAGCGACCGAGGCGGACATCACTGACAGCGAATTCGAGCAGCTGCTCGATTCGCTCGACGCGGTAAAGGCCCAGGCCGCAGCGGCCGAGCAGATGCCTGCCGAGCCCGTCAGCGGCCAGGGTGACGACATCACCGATGCCGAATTCGAGTCGCTGCTCGACCAGTTGCATGGCAAAGGCCAGTTCAGTGCCGAAGTGACCGCCCAACCGGTGACTGCCGCGGCCGAGCCGGTCAGTGACGAAATCACCGACGCCGAGTTCGAGTCGCTGCTGGACCAGTTGCATGGCAAAGGCACGTTCCAGGCTGATGCCTTGCCCGCAGCCAAGGCTGCGACGCCTGTCGAGCCAGCGCCTGCCACCACGGGCGACGACATCAGCGAACACGAGTTCGAGGCGTTGCTGGACCAGCTGCATGGCAAGGGCAAGTTCAATGGCGACGTGGCTGGCGTCGAAGCACCTGCCACTGTTCAGGCTGCAGCCCCAGCCAAGGTCGAGGCACCGGCAGTCAGCCGTCCTGCTGGCGCGGCGGCACCTGCTGCAGCGCCCAAGCCTGCTGCTGCCCCACGGGCGCCGGCGGCGAGCGCCGACAAGCACGCGGTCAGCGAAGCGGAAACGACCGTCAGGGTCGACACCGCGCGCCTGGACGAGATCATGAACATGGTCGGCGAACTGGTGCTGGTGCGTAACCGTCTGGTACGCCTGGGCCTGAACAGCGGCGATGAAGCCATGTCCAAGGCCGTGTCGAACCTCGATGTGGTCACCGCCGACTTGCAGACGGCGGTGATGAAGACGCGCATGCAGCCGATCAAGAAAGTGTTCGGCCGCTTCCCGCGCCTGGTGCGTGACCTGGCGCGGCAGTTGAAGAAAGAGATCAACCTTGAACTGGTGGGCGAAGAAACCGACCTGGACAAGAACCTGGTCGAGGCGCTGGCCGACCCGCTGGTGCACTTGGTGCGCAATGCCGTGGACCATGGGGTGGAAATGCCCGATGAGCGCGAGGCCGCGGGCAAGGCGCGCACAGGGCGCGTCGTATTGTCTGCCGAGCAGGAAGGTGACCATATCCTGCTGTCGATTTCCGACGACGGCAAAGGCATGGACCCGAACGTGCTGCGTGCCAATGCCGTGGAAAAGGGCCTGATGGACAAGGACGCCGCCGACCGCCTGAGCGAGTCGGATTGCTACAACCTGATCTTCGCGCCAGGCTTTTCCACCAAGACCGAGATTTCCGACGTCTCTGGGCGGGGCGTGGGCATGGACGTGGTCAAGACCAAGATTTCCCAGCTCAACGGCTCGATCAACATCTACTCGGCCAAGGGGCAGGGCTCGAAGATCGTCATCAAGGTCCCGCTGACCCTGGCCATCATGCCGACCTTGATGGTGATGCTGGGCAACCAGGCGTTCGCCTTCCCGCTGGTCAACGTCAACGAGATCTTCCACCTGGACTTGTCGCGCACCAACGTGGTCGATGGTCAGGAAGTGGTGATCGTGCGGGACAAGGCGTTACCGCTGTTCTACCTCAAGCGCTGGCTGGTCCAGGGCCAGGTGCATGAAGAACAGCACGAAGGTCACGTGGTGATCCTGTCGGTCGGCACCCAGCGCATCGGCTTTGTCGTCGATCAACTGGTGGGCCAGGAAGAAGTGGTAATCAAGCCACTGGGCAAGATGTTGCAAGGCACCCCGGGCATGTCCGGGGCCACCATCACCGGCGACGGTCGCATTGCGCTGATTCTCGACGTCCCGAGCATGCTCAAGCGTTACGCCGCGCGGCGTATTTGATCTCGGTGGCGTCCTCCTGGCCGGGGGCGTCACCTAACGGAGTGTTTATGGCAGTCAAGGTCCTGGTGGTGGATGATTCCGGTTTCTTCCGCCGCCGCGTCTCGGAAATCCTCTCGGGGGACTCGACGATCCAGGTAGTGGGCACTGCAACCAACGGCAAGGAAGCGATCGACCAGGCGCTTGCGCTCAAGCCCGATGTGATCACCATGGACTACGAGATGCCCATGATGGATGGCATCACGGCGGTGCGGCACATCATGCAACGGTGCCCGACGCCTGTGCTGATGTTCTCGTCGCTCACCCATGAAGGTGCTCGGGTCACGCTCGATGCGCTCGATGCCGGGGCGGTGGACTACCTGCCGAAGAATTTCGAAGACATTTCGCGCAACCCCGAGAAGGTCAAGCAGATGCTGTGCGAGAAGGTGCATACCCTGTCGCGTAGCAACCGCCGCATGACCAGTTACGCCCGCCCGGCGCCCGCGCCCGCTATGGCCCCCGCGCCGACACCCACAACGGCCACGAGCGCTGCAGGGCCGGCCCCGGTGCGAAGCGCCGCCGCGCCCGTCAGGCCAGCCGCTGCGCATTCACCAGCGCCCAAGCGCAAGCCGTACAAGCTGGTGGCCATCGGCACCTCGACTGGGGGGCCGGTGGCCTTGCAGCGGGTGCTGACGCAGTTGCCAGGCAATTTCCCGGCGCCGATCGTGCTCATCCAGCACATGCCGGCAGCCTTCACCAAAGCCTTTGCAGAACGCCTGGACAAGCTGTGCCGCATCAGCGTCAAGGAGGCCGAAGATGGCGACATCCTGCGTCCCGGGCTTGCGCTGTTGGCGCCCGGCGGCAAGCAGATGATGATCGATGGCCGGGGCACCGTGAAGATTCTGCCCGGTGACGAGCGGCTCAACTACAAGCCCTGCGTGGATATCACCTTCGGCTCGGCAGCCAAGTCCTATGGCGACAAGGTGCTGTCCGTAGTGCTGACCGGCATGGGCGCGGACGGCCGGGAAGGGGCGCGCTTGCTCAAGCAGGCGGGCAGCACGGTGTGGGCGCAGGATGAAGCCAGCTGCGTGATCTATGGCATGCCCATGGCGATCGTCAAGGCCAACCTGGCCGATGCGGTGTACAGCCTGGACGATATTGGCCGGCACCTGGTGGAGGCGTGCGTCTGATGGACGTGCTCAGCCTGATCGGCCTGATCCTGGCTTTTGTCGCTATCGTGGGCGGCAATTTCCTCGAAGGCGGTCACGTGGGCGCCCTGATCAACGGGCCGGCAGCGCTGATCGTATTGGGCGGTACCCTGGCGGCTGCCTTGCTGCAATCGCCGCTCTCCTCGTTCAAGCGCGCCTTGCAGATCCTGCGCTGGATCCTGTTTCCACCGCGGGTCGATCTGCCGGGTGGGGTCGATCGGGTCGTGAACTGGAGCCTGACGGCGCGCAAGGAAGGCCTGCTCGGGCTGGAAGGGGTGGCCGATGGCGAGCCCGATCCCTACGCGCGCAAGGGCTTGCAGTTGCTGGTCGACGGTGCCGAGCCCGAAGCCATTCGCAGTATCCTCGAAGTGGATTTCCTGACCCAGGAAAGCCGTGACCTGCAGGCCGCCAAAGTCTTCGAGAGCATGGGCGGCTACGCGCCGACCATCGGGATCATCGGCGCGGTGATGGGCCTGATCCACGTCATGGGCAACCTGGCCGACCCGGCGCAGCTGGGCAACGGCATTGCCGTTGCGTTCGTGGCGACCATCTACGGCGTTGCCAGTGCCAACCTGATCCTGTTGCCCATTGCCAACAAGCTCAAGGCGCTGGTACTGCGCCAGTCGCGCTACCGGGAAATGCTCCTCGAAGGCCTCTTGTCCATTGCCGAAGGCGAGAACCCGCGCTCAATCGAGCTGAAGCTGCAAGGCTTCATGGAGTAGCCATGCGTCGTCGCCGTCATGCCGAGGAGCCGGAAAACCACGAGCGCTGGCTTGTGTCCTACGCGGACTTCATCACCTTGCTGTTCGCCTTTTTCGTGGTGATGTATTCGATTTCCTCGGTCAACGAGGGCAAGTACAAGGTGGTGTCCCAAGCCTTGCTGGGCGTGTTCAATGACCCTGAGCGCAGCATGAGGCCCATTCCCATCGGGGATGAGCGCCCGTTGACCGTGCGACCTGCCCGGCCCTTGGTCAAGGACAGCGAGCAGCCTGACGCTGGCGTGTCGACCGCCAGCAACGACCCGCTCAAGACCATCGCCGATGAGGTGCGCGACGCTTTTGGCGACCTTATCAAGGGTGATCAGATGACGATCCGGGGCAACGAGCTGTGGATCGAGATCGAGCTCAATTCCTCGTTGCTGTTCGGCAGTGGCGATGCCATGCCCAGTGACAATGCGTTTGCCATCATCGACAAGGTCGCGGCCATACTCAAGCCGTTCGCCAACCCGGTGCACGTCGAAGGCTTCACTGATAACCAGCCTATCCGTACCGCGCAGTACCCGACCAACTGGGAGCTTTCCTCGGCCCGCGCCGCCAGTATCGTCCGGCTGTTGGCCATGGGCGGCGTGAACCCCGGGCGCATGGCATCGGTAGGCTACGGCGAGTATCAGCCCGTGACAGGCAACGATACCCCTGAAGGGCGGGCCCGCAACCGGCGCGTGGTGCTGGTGATATCCCGCAACCTCGAGGTGCGCCGCAGCTTGACCAGCACCGGTGCTGCCAATGCCACGCCCGATGCCGCACTGCGCCGGGCTGGCACACAAAGTGCACCGGCAAGCTCAGCAGCGGTGGCAGGGCAGTGACCCGTCAATTCTCTGTCGCCCCATTGGCGGATGTCCACGCGCGGCGACTGGCCGACAGCCATCCAAGCCTTTCATTTTCCAGCAAGGCAGCGGGTACACCATGCTCCCTGCCTCCCCCACGGATAGAGTTTGCCTGATGAGAGTCTGGGCAGTAGCCAATCAAAAAGGTGGCGTCGGCAAGACCACCACCACCATCGCCCTGGCTGGCCTGCTGGCCGACGCCGGCAAGCGCGTGATCGTCGTCGATCTTGATCCACATGGGTCGATGACCAGCTATTTCGGGCATAACCCCGATGCGCTGGAACATAGCTGCTACGACCTGTTCCTGCACAAGGGCAGCGTTCCGGATGGGCTGCCGGGGCAGTTGCTGTTGCCCACCAGTGACGAGCGCATTTCATTGCTCCCCTCCAGCACCGCCCTTGCCGTACTGGAGCGGCAATCGCCCGGCCAGAACGGTTTGGGGCTGGTCATCGCCAAGAGTCTGGCGCAGCTGTGGCAGGACTTCGACTTCGCACTGATCGACAGCCCCCCTTTGCTGGGGGTGTTGATGGTCAATGCGCTGGCGGCCAGTCAGCAACTGGTCATCCCGGTGCAGACAGAGTTTTTGGCCGTCAAGGGGCTTGAGCGCATGGTCGGCACGCTGGCCATGATCAACCGCTCCCGGCGCCAGGCGCTGCCGTACCAGATTGTGCCGACGTTGTTCGACCGGCGTACCCAGGCATCCCTGGGAACGCTCAAGTTGCTGCGCGATGCCTACGGCGAACAGGTATGGCAGGGCTATATTCCCGTGGACACGCGGCTGCGCGATGCGAGCCGCCAGGGCGTCACGCCGTCGCAATTCGACAACAAGAGCCGTGGGCTGGTGGCCTATCGGGCGCTGCTCAAGCACTTGTTGACCTACAAGCCCGCGGCGCAGGTGGCCTGATGACACAAACACGGCAAGTGAGCAGCAAGCCTCAGTTGGCCCTGCAGTCCTATCTTGATGGTCTGCTTCAGGAGGCCACCGAGCCCTTGGAAGCGCTGCCAGCGCCGGGCGAGGCAGATGACTTTGCCCAGGCGGTGCGCCAGGAGCAGGCCCGCGATGCGCGCCAGCCTGGCAAGGCCCCCCAGGCGCAACCGGCACCGCCCGCACCTGAGCGGCCGTTCGCCGAGCCCAGGCTTGCGGTATTGCCTAGCGTGATACCGGTGCAGCCGCCTGTGGTGGCGGTGGTTGAACAGGCAGTGGTGGCCGAGGCCAGCATCCCGGTCTTGACCGATACCTCGACGGCAGAGCCGGCGACGCCCCTGGTGGATGTCCACTTGCCTGCACCGGACGTGCCCGTACCGCCGGCCACCGTCGATGGGCGTCCGGCCTGGGCTGCCGAACCGTTCGAGTGCCTGCTGTTCGATGTGGCCGGCCTGACCCTGGCCGTGCCGCTGGTGTGCCTGGGCTCGATCTATACCTTGGCCGACCGCGAGCTGACGCCGCTGTTCGGGCAGCCCGAGTGGTTCCTGGGCATCCTCACCTGCCAGGCAGGCAACCTCAAGGTGCTCGACACCGCGCGCTGGGTCATGCCCGACCGCTACCGCGACGATTTCCGGCAGGGCCTGCAATACGTCATTTCTGTCCAGGGCTATGAATGGGGGCTGGCTGTGCACCAGGTCAGCCGCTCGCTGCGCCTGGACCCGTCCGAGATCAAGTGGCGCAGCCAGCGGGGCCAGCGGCCGTGGCTGGCCGGCACGGTCATTGAACACATGTGTGCACTGCTGGACGTGGCGGAGCTGGCCGAGTTGATCGCCAGCGGCGCCGTCAAGCAGCTGCACGCCAAACCGTACATCACACCGAACACACCGCCAAAGGCGGATTTCAAGGGGTAGGGGAATGAAAAAGTCGTCCGCACAAGGTTCTGAAGATCCGATCCTGCAGTGGGTTACCTTCCGTCTGGACAACGAGTCCTACGGCATCAACGTGATGCAGGTGCAGGAAGTGCTGCGCTACACGGAAATCGCCCCGGTGCCGGGTGCGCCCAGCTATGTGCTGGGTATCATCAACCTGCGCGGCAACGTGGTGACCGTGATCGACACGCGCCAGCGCTTCGGGCTGCTGCCAACCGAGGTCACCGACAACACCCGCATCGTCATCATCGAGGCTGACAAGCAAGTGGTCGGCATTCTGGTCGATAGCGTTGCCGAGGTGGTGTACCTGCGCCAGTCCGAGATCGAAACCGCGCCCAACGTGGGCAACGAAGAATCGGCCAAGTTCATCCAGGGCGTGTGCAACAAGAATGGCGAACTGCTGATTCTGGTCGAACTGGACAAGATGATGACCGAGGAAGAGTGGTCGGAACTGGAGAATATCTGACTTGATTTTCGAGGTCGGCGTCATCTTATTGGCCCTGCTGTGGGCCTTGAGCCTGTGGTTCTTCCTGAACTACACCAAGCGTCAGCGCGAGCTGGCTGCTCAGCAGGCCATTGGCGATGCCCTGCGCGACCAGCGTATCAAGGACCTCGGCAAGCGGCTCGATGATTACCAGAACGTCACCGTGCGCATGGGCGAGGCCATCCATGAGCTGCGCGGTGCAGTGGCCACGCTGCCCGACCGGTTGGAACGGCTTGAGCAGCGTGACCCGAGCAGCGTCACCTTCACCCAGGCTGCACGGCTGGTCGGCATGGGTGCCAGCGTGTCGGAGCTTACCGAAACCTGCGGCCTGACCCAGGCCGAGGCTGAGCTGATGAGCAAGCTGCACCGCAACGACTGAATATCAGGGCGACGCAAGTCGCCCTGTGCATTTCAGGGTTTGCCCCAGGAATGGTAGTTGCCCACGCGGGCAATACGGTTCAATGCCAAGTCGTGTGCTACGGCTGATTTTATTTGCGCTTCTTTGCCTGCGAGCAAAAACAATGGCTTGCTCTGCGGCAAGGTCTGCAGATTACTGAGCTGGCGCAAGCGCTGAAGCCTGGGGAGGTGTTGATCGACCACGTCGTTAAGTACCCCTGGGCCCGTGAGGTGGTTCAGGCGTCTGGCGTAGGCCTTGAAACCTGGCGAGTCAGCCGTTGGCCGATGCTGATAGAAGTCCCCATTGGCCTGGTAGCGTGCATGCATGGCCTCGCTGATCGCTTGCAGGTTGGGGTTGCCTGGATGGCTGCCAATCATGTTGCTGTTGTAGTGGCAATGCATACCAAGGGTGTCGTTGTTTGCCGGGTCCCCCAGAATCAAACCGTCCGGGGTCGTGGCCAGGTCCACAGCCTCTATGGCTGCACGCGCGGGATCTTCCGGCGCCTCGGGATGGGCTAGCAACGCATCGTCAACGTCCATGTAGATCCCACCCTCTGCGTGCAGCATCGGGTAGCGCAGAATGTCTGATGCCGAGGAAAAATTGGCCCCGGGGGCGCTGACGGCATCCTGATATTGTTCGAAATAGGGGCTTTCGCTGAAACGGGTGTAGAACGGTTGGTCCTCCAATGGCAGCACCTGCAGATTGGGCGCGCGCTGACCGAGGACCTGACGGTTGGCTTCGAATGCCTGGGGGTCCGCCTTGGACAAGTACAAGCGGTAAGTGAACGGGCTGTTGCTCAGGCGTTCGGCGTTGGCCGCCAGGTTATCCACCAGTTCAGGCGCTATGACTTTGTTGCCAACCCAAAGGCTGGAGATGGTTTTTGGAATTGGGTGCACGGCATCCTGGGCCACGGGGGGCATTTCAATCGGTAACGGCAGATCGATACCAAGCCCCTTTAAAGTCGCCGAGCGCATCTGATCGGTCACTGGGCGTGTCGTGACATCGATCCGGGCCAAGCTGCGCCGCCCGGGCATAGCCTGGTAGTAGGCCGGGTTAAGATCGTTGAGGGTCTGTTCGGCGATGAAAGCGTCATGCTCGCTGTCGTAAAGCACCGTCATGTTGTAGCCGCCCACTTCGGTCTGCAACTCCGCAGGCCCGTCCTCGCTAACCGGTATGCGCACGACCGAACGCGCTACAGGGCTGTCGTCACCCCGGATAGGCTCGAGGGCGTTATCGAAGAAAGCCCCGATATCGGGTTCTGCAAAATGGGGTGGGTTGATCGGGCTCAGCGCATAACCCAGCTGATCATTCAAACGCACCGGTGTAAAAAATCGCATGCGCTGGGGCGAGAACACCTCAGTGGCGCGTGTTGCTGCTTCGGCGGCCAGGGGCAGGGCGTTCAGTAAACCGTATGCCGTGTTGGATACACCCTCGGCCTTGTCCTCAAGCGTTTTGCCATGAATGGCCTGGTCCAGGCCGAGCCCGAACTGCGCCACGCCTGCCAGGGCTAGCATGGGCGCCAGTGCTGGCACCACGATTGCCAAGGGTGCCAGCAAATTAATCGAGGCAACCAGATACCCGCGCCATTTAGCCTTGGTTACGGTCTGGTTACTGGTGATGATGAAGTCGGCATCGGCATAGCTGCGTTTGCGTTGGCGCTCGGTAAGCGCCGTGAACAGGTCGCCTTCGATCAACGGGCTGTATTTTTTGGTGTTGTAGTACACGTATTCCCTCGGCGGCCAGGGGCCGTCGGTGGTAAAACCCGGTCGGTTGGGCGATCGGTAATGGGTCGCAGGATACGCGCCCAACCCCTCAAGCGCAGTGTCCAATCCGCTGAAGTCGAGCCCATCTGGCGTATCGGCCAGCCGAAAATAGCGGCGCAGGGCCTGACGCTTTTCCGGATTGCGGCACTGTTCACCGAACCAGTCCTTCATGGCGCCCAGGCTACTGAACTCATGGAAAGGTGACGCATTGCCTGGCAGATAGAGCAGGACCTTGCGCCGCTTCTGGTCGGCAATGCCGATCAGGTCGGTGGCCGCGTAGCCATACACATTCAGCGCTCTGATCCTCAGGCTGTCAGCGCGCGGCGCCAGGCCTGCGGCTTCCCAGAGCATCTGTCGGCCTGCCTCGCTGAGCGAACCTTCCTGGACTTGCTTGTTGCAGGCCGCTACGAAGCCGATTTGCAGCGATTGCCGGTGGCTGTCACTGGCTTTGTGCCAATACTCGTCGAGCATCGCGACAAAACGAGCATGGAAGTCCAGGTCCCAGACGTATTGCTGCATGGCCTCGACGTCTAGGGGCAGGTGGGTAGTGATGTCATAGCGCCTGGGTTCGGTGCGGCGGAACAGCCCATTGAACACGGAATAGGCCGCACCCTGCTCCCATGGCCCCAGGTCGGGCAAGCGCTCGACAATGCTTAGCGGGTGGGCAGGAAGATGGCCGGCCCAGCTGCCAGGGAAAAGCTGGCCGACCAGATCCTTGCTGTTTTCCCCCTGCCAGTTGGACAGGACCGCTTCGGTCAGGGACATGCATTGAACCACCACCGCCTGGTCGTTTCTGTAGTGCAGTACGACCACGTCCGTTTGATCGGGGTCCAAGTCATGGCCCTGGCGGCGTGCCCAATCGCGTATGTCGCTGGCGGCCTGGCGGTCGGGGCGGGGGATGTGTTGCAGGTGGCCGCGCACGTAGCGCAGGCCAACCGAATTGACACGTGTATCAGCCATGGTCATCGACTCATGCAGTAAAAGGAGCCGATACAGTGTCGGTCCTGTCGTCGCATGAGGCCTTAGCCGATTACTACCCTTCGGGCAGGCGCAAGTGCCTGGGCGTAACGTCGCGTGGTTGGGCCGGAGCATCGTCGAAGCCCGGTGGCACTTTGCCGCGTAACTGCCAGGCGAACGCGATGATTTCGGCGATGGTCAGGTATAGCGCTTCGGGAATCTGCTCGCCCAGCTCAAGGCGTGCCAGCAGGCGCACCAGCTCCGGGTTTTCGTAGATAGGCACTTCATGTTCGCGCGCCAGGGCCAGGATGGCCTCTGCCAGTTCATCGTCGCCCTTGGCGCTGAGTGTGGGCGCCTGTTGTCCATCGTAGCTCAGTGCTACGGCCTGGCGGGGGGTAGGGGTACTCATGCGTTTTCGTCCACCCAGCGTTGTTCGACCCGTGTACGGGGGCCCTGCGCAGGTGCGCCGGGGTAGCAGTGCAGCTCATCGACCTCCAGGCCGCGCGCCAGCAAGCGCTCGCGCAGTGCACCAAGCTGCTGCTCGATCAGGCGAGCGGTCGGTTCGCGCTCGGCCCACAGCTGGCCGTTGAGACGGCCCTGAGTCAATTGGGCCTGGACCTGCAGCGGGCCGAGCGGCGCCAGGTCGAAAGCCAGCTCGATGCGCCACAGCGGTTGCAACGCCTCAGGGGTCTGGTGCTCGCGGTCGGCCTGCTGTTGAGGGGTTTCTTCGCGCTGAAGCTTGACCTGCAAGGGCACGAATTCCTGCCCGTGGCGAATGGGCACTTCGGTCTGCCAAGTGGTTTGCAGGTTGCCGTTTTCCAGTGTGCCGCTTTGCTGCAGGCTGCTCATGGCGTGGCTCTGCAGGCGCGAAACGGCAGCTGCGGCCAAGCGCAGCAATTGCTCCAGATCACCTTCGTCCTCCAAGGCCTGCAACAGTCTTGAGGGCAGCGGGAATGCGCCCGGCTGGGGCTTGGGGCTTACCCGTTCGAGCGTGCCCAGCGCGTTTCGAACAAGCGCCGGCACGGCCGCTGCCAGGCTGGCCGGTGGTGGGCCAAGGGCGGCGTTGGTGCTGATCTGGGTAATGAGTTGAAGCATGTTGGCCTTGAGGTCGGCGCCCAGCCCCGCCGTGGCCCCGGTCATCAGTTTTGCCTCCAGAAAGGTGCCGCTGTTGAGCAGCGCCTGCGCAACGGTTTTGGCATCACCCAGTTGCTGGGCCGTCGGCAGCGCGCCAAGCAGGCGCTCGATCGTCGTGCGCAGCGGGCTGTCAGCCTCCGGGTCGCGCGCCAACTGTTGCAGGCCGGCCAACAGGCTCGGGAGCGAGGCCTGGCGATTTTGCTGGCTGCCCAGATGCTGGGCGATACCCAGTTGGTCCTGCCTGCCGGCCAAGGGGACGAACTGCAAGGACTGGTCACCCTGCACGCGTGCACTGAGCAGGCTGCCGATCGCCAACGGCCTGGGGCTGTCCACGGCCAGCACGGCACCGGCCTGGGCGGTATTCAGAAGGCTCACCAGCGCCCGGTAGCTGGCAGGCTGGCCAGGGGTTTCGGGAAGCACCTGATTGGTCAACACCTTGCCCTGCAACAGGCTACCGACCGGTACCCGGGCGGTGTCCAGGCGCGTCAGGGTCGAGACCTGGCTGGTACTTGCCTGCTGCAGCAAAATGGCCAGCCGGCCGGCTTCGGGCTGGCTCACGGTCACCTGACTGCCCTGAGGCAAAGGCTGGCTGGCGCTGGCTTGCAGTTGGGTCTGCAGGCCGTTGGCTTGCAGCAGACGCAAAACCAGCTGAAACTCCTGGCCGGTCTGGCGCATGGCAACCACTTCAGCCTGCGCGGTCTCGCCAGGGCCAAGCAAGCCGGGCTGGGCCTGGGTAAGGCGCAGCAGTTCACCGGTCATCGCCGCCTTGATTGCCTGGGCGCCGTTCAGGGTTTGCAGGCCGAGACTATTGATTTCAGTCATGATTGTATACAACCTTAGGTACCCAGCCTCTTGGCAGCCTGGCTGTGCATGTAATAATGCCGCCCGCCCGTGATTGCCAGTATAACGGCAGCGCACCGGGTGACTTGAGTGGCAGGGGTCCGGGTAGCGTCATCCGAACCCTAGAACGATAAGGCAGAACCGTGACTCTTCATCTTCAAGCCGTGGGCCTGGCCTGCGAGCGCGACTGGCGCCTGCTGTTCGAGCACCTTGCCTTCGAACTGCGGCCAGGCGACATGCTACAGATCAGCGGCCCCAACGGCAGCGGCAAGACCAGCCTGTTGCGCCTGCTGGCTGGCCTGATGCAGCCGACCGCCGGTCAGATCCTGCTCGGTGGACGTCCGTTGGACGAACAGCGGCATGCGTTGGCCAGCATCTTGGTGTGGATTGGCCATGCCGCGGGCATCAAGGAACTGCTCACAGCTGAAGAGAACCTGACCTGGCTGTGCGCGCTGCACCGTCCAGCCAGCCGCGAACAGATCTGGCAGGCCCTGGCTGCCGTCGGGCTGCGCGGTTTTGAGGACGTGCCTTGCCATACCTTGTCGGCCGGGCAACAACGCCGCGTGGCCCTGGCGCGCCTGCATCTGGCAGCCGCACCGTTGTGGATTCTGGACGAGCCGTTCACTGCCCTGGACAAACAGGGCGTCGCGGACCTGGAGGCCCATCTGGCCGCCCATTGCGAGCACGGTGGCACCGTGGTGCTGACCACCCACCACACCCTGTCCCACACGCCTGCGGGCTACCGAGAACTCAACCTGGGGCAGTGGGCAGCATGAGCGTCTTTACCCTGTTGTTGCGACGCGAAGCGCGGTTGCTGTTTCGCCGGCCTGCGGAGCTTGCCAACCCGCTGGTGTTCTTCGCCATCGTGGTGGCCTTGTTCCCCTTGGCCGTCGGGGCGCAGACCCAGATGCTGCAGAACCTGTCCCCGGGGCTTGTGTGGGTGGCTGCACTGCTGGCGGTGCTGTTGTCCCTGGACGGGCTGTTTCGCAGCGATTTCGAAGACGGTT
Organism: Pseudomonas sp. KCJK9111; assembly: GCF_046231935.1. Classification (NCBI taxonomy): domain Bacteria; kingdom Pseudomonadati; phylum Pseudomonadota; class Gammaproteobacteria; order Pseudomonadales; family Pseudomonadaceae; genus Pseudomonas; species Pseudomonas sp. KCJK9111. Next base: position 23,164 of record NZ_JBJJMO010000054.1, read on the forward strand.
CCCTGGAGCAGTGGGTGCTCTCGCCGCATCCGCTGGCACTGATGGTGTTGGCCAAAGTGCTGGCGCATTGGCTGTTCTCCGGGCTTGCGCTGGTGTTGCTGGCACCGTTGCTGGCGCTGATGCTCGGCCTGCCAGGGCACTGTCTGCCGGTGCTGCTGGGCTCGCTGCTGCTGGGCATGCCCGTGTTGAGCCTGTTGGGCGCGGTGGGCGCTGCGCTGACGGTCGGCCTCAAGCGCGGCGGTTTGTTGCTGGCGTTGCTGATTCTGCCGTTGTATATCCCTGTATTGATCCTGGGCAGTGGTGCATTGCAGGCGGCGTTGCAGAATATGCCCGCCACCGGCCACCTGCTCTGGCTCGCCAGCCTGACGGCCCTGGCCGTGACCCTGGCACCCTTTGCGATCGCCGCCGGCCTGAAAATCAGCGTCGGCGAATAACGAGCCTGGGCTTTGAAGCCTGGCCAATACCCTGGATGCACCCTGATGAAAATGAGCTGGACGTGGTTTCACAAGCTGGGCTCTCCGAAATGGTTCTATGCCATTAGCGGGCGCATGTTGCCGTGGCTGTCCATCGCTGCCGTGCTCTTGTTGGTGGTCGGCGTGGTCTGGGGGCTGGTCTTCGCGCCCCAGGACTACCAGCAGGGCAACAGCTTTCGCATCATCTACATCCATGTCCCGGCCGCGATGCTGGCCCAGTCCTGTTACGTTCTGCTGGCGGTGGCCGGTGTGGTGGGGCTGGTGTGGAAAATGAAGCTGGCCGATGTCGCCCTGCAATGCGCTGCCCCCATCGGCGCCTGGATGACCGCCGTTGCGCTGGTGACCGGGGCCATCTGGGGTAAGCCAACCTGGGGCAGCTGGTGGGTGTGGGATGCGCGCCTCACCTCGATGCTTATCCTGTTGTTCCTGTACTTCGGCATCATTGCGCTGGGCCAGGCAATCAGTAATCGTGACAGCTCGGCGAAAGCCTGCGCCGTGCTGGCCATCGTTGGCGTGGTGAACATTCCTATCATCAAGTATTCGGTCCAGTGGTGGAACACGCTGCATCAGGGCGCCACCTTTACCCTGACCGAAAAGCCTGCGATGCCCGCCGATATGTGGTTGCCGCTGCTGTGCACGGCGCTGGGCTTCTACTGCTTCTTTGGCGCGGTGCTCTTGATGCGCATGCGCCTTGAGGTGCTCAAGCGCGAGGCACGCGCCAGTTGGGTGAAGGAAGAGGTATCGAGCAGCCTGGCTGGGAGGGTCGTGCCATGAGTTTCGCCAGTTTCGGTGATTTCATCGCCATGGGTCACCACGGCCTTTATGTGTGGTCGGCCTACGGCATCTGCGCCGCGGTGCTGGCGCTCAACGTCGCCGTGCCGGTGTTGGCCCGGCGACGCTACCTGCAAGAAGAGGCGCGCCGCTTGCGCCGGGAGAAAACGCAGTGAATCCGCAGCGCAAGAAACGCCTGTTGCTCATCGTCGGTCTGCTGGTCGGCGTCGGGGTTGCCGTGGGCTTTGCCCTCACTGCCTTGCAACAGAACATCAACCTGTTCTACACCCCCACCCAGATAGCCAATGGCGAGGCACCGCTGGACACGCGCATACGCGCCGGCGGCATGGTCGAACAGGGCTCGGTGCAACGCTCCTCCGACTCGCTGGACGTGCGCTTCGTGGTCACCGATTTCAACAAATCCGTACCCATCACTTACCGCGGCATCCTGCCGGACCTGTTCCGTGAAGGGCAGGGCATCGTGGCATTGGGCAAGCTCAACGGCGACGGCGTGGTGGTGGCCGACGAAGTGCTGGCCAAGCATGACGAAAAGTACATGCCCCCTGAAGTCAGCAAGGCGCTGAAAGAAAGCGGCCAGGCGGCAACCCAGACGGGGGCGCGGCCATGAACGCAGCCTTGGTGATACCCGAACTCGGCCAACTGTCGATGATCCTGGCCATCTGCTTCGCGGCTGTGCAGGCCAGCCTGCCGCTGCTCGGGGCGTGGCGTGGTGACAGCTTGTGGATGAGCTTGGCGCGGCCCGCAGCCTGGGGGCAGTTCGCCTTTCTGACGTTCGCTTTCGCGTGCCTGACCCATGCCTTCATGACCGACAACTTTTCGGTTGCCTACGTGGCCAGCAACTCGAACAGTGCACTCCCGTGGTACTACAAGTTCAGCGCGGTCTGGGGGGCGCATGAAGGCTCCCTGCTGCTCTGGGCGCTGATTCTGGGGGGCTGGACCTTCGCCGTGTCGGTGTTCTCGCGGCAATTGCCCCAGGTGATGCTCGCCCGCGTGCTGGCGGTCATGGGTATGATCAGCGTGGGCTTTCTGAGCTTTTTGATCATCACCTCCAACCCGTTCCAGCGCCTGCTGCCACAGGTGCCTGTCGATGGCCGCGACCTCAACCCGCTGCTGCAGGACATTGGCCTGATCGTGCATCCGCCAATGCTGTACATGGGCTACGTCGGTTTTTCGGTCGCCTTCGCCTTCGCCATCGCCGCCCTGCTCGGCGGGCGTCTGGATGCCGCCTGGGCCCGCTGGTCGCGTCCCTGGACCCTGGTGGCCTGGGCTTTCCTGGGCGTGGGTATCACCCTGGGTTCCTGGTGGGCGTATTACGAACTGGGCTGGGGTGGCTGGTGGTTCTGGGACCCGGTGGAAAACGCATCGTTCATGCCTTGGCTGGTAGGCACGGCGCTGATCCATTCCCTGGCAGTGACGGAAAAGCGCGGGGTGTTCAAGAGCTGGACCGTCCTGTTGGCCATCGCTGCGTTCTCACTGAGCCTGCTGGGGACGTTCCTGGTGCGTTCCGGGGTTCTCACCTCCGTGCATGCCTTTGCCGCCGACCCGTCGCGCGGCATTTTCATCCTGTTCTTCCTGCTGTTCGTGGTCGGCGGCTCACTGACCCTGTTCGCCCTGCGTGCGCCGGTGGTCAAGAGCCAGGTGGGGTTTGCCCTGTGGTCGCGCGAAACCCTGCTGCTGGCGAACAATCTGGTGTTGGTGGTTGCGGCATCGATGATTTTGCTGGGCACCTTGTACCCGCTGGTGCTCGATGCCCTGACCGGCGCCAAGCTCTCGGTAGGCCCGCCCTATTTCGATGCCCTGTTTCTGCCGCTTATGGCACTGCTGATGCTGGTGCTGGGAGTAGGGGTGGTGGTGCGGTGGAAAGATACGCCTGGCAAGTGGCTACTGGGCATGATGACGCCGGTCCTGGTCGGCAGCGCCGTGCTGGCGCCGGTGGCGGGCCTGATCGTCGACGATTTCGACTGGCAGGTGCTGGCCACGTTCGCCCTGGCCGCCTGGATAGTGCTCGGGGGGTTGCGCGATGTGCTCGACAAGACGCGCCACAAGGGGCTGCTCAGGGGGCTGCTCGGTCTTGGGCGCAGCTATTGGGGCATGCAGCTCGCTCACCTTGGGCTTGCGGTGTGTGCCCTTGGGGTGGTGCTGTCGAGCAACAATAGCGCCGAGCGTGATCTGCGCATGGCCCCGGGCGAAAGCGTGGAGCTGGGCGGATATCATTTCCTGTTCCAGGGCGCCAAGCATTTCGAGGGGCCTAACTTCATTTCCGACAAGGGCACGGTGGTGGTCAGTCGCGAGGGTCGCCTTGTGGCCACCCTGCACCCGGAGAAGCGCCTGTACACCGTGCAGCAGTCGATGATGACCGAGGCCGGGATCGACGCAGGGTTTACCCGCGACCTGTACGTGGCCCTCGGGGAGCCTTTGGAAAACGGTGCCTGGGCGGTGCGTGTGCACATCAAGCCCTTTGTCCGCTGGATCTGGCTGGGCGGTCTGTTGACTGGCCTGGGCGGATTGCTGGCGGCCCTCGACCGGCGCTACCGCGTCAAGGTCAAGTCCCGGGTGCGCGAGGCCCTGGGTGTGTCTGGAGCAGTTGCATGAAACGTTGGTTGATGGTCGTGCCCCTGGCGGTGTTCCTGCTGGTGGCGGTGTTCCTGTACAAAGGTTTGTTTCTCAAGCCCGATGAATTGCCCTCGGCCATGATCGGCAAACCGTTCCCGGTCTTTTCGCTGGCTTCCACCCAGGGCGACCGTACGCTTACCCAGGCAGACTTGCAGGGTCGGCCTGCGCTGGTCAACGTCTGGGCCACCTGGTGCGCGTCGTGCAAGGTCGAGCATCCTTATCTCAATCAGTTGGCTTCCCAGGGTGTGGTCATCTATGGGGTGAACTACAAGGACGACAACGCCGCAGCGCAGAAGTGGCTGACCGAGTTCCACAACCCCTACCTGCTGGACATCAATGACGAGCAGGGCAGCCTGGGGCTGGACCTGGGTGTCTACGGTGCGCCGGAGACGTTCCTGATCGATGGCGATGGCGTGATTCGCTACAAGCATGTGGGCGTGGTCGACGCGAGTGTCTGGCGCGAGCAGTTGGCGCCACGCTACCAGGCGCTGCTCGACGAGGCGACGCCATGAAGCGCTGGTTCGCAGCCCTGACCTTGAGCCTGTGCGTCGGTGGGGTGGCCAAGGCCGCCATCGATACCTATCAGTTTCGTGACCAGGCCGAGCGTGAGCGCTATCAGCAACTGACCAAGGAATTGCGCTGCCCCAAGTGTCAGAACCAGGATATCGCCGACTCCAATGCACCCATTGCGGCTGACCTGCGCCGGGAAATATTCCGCATGCTGGGTGAGGGCAAGAGCAACCAGCAGATCGTCGACTTCATGGTCGACCGTTACGGTGATTTCGTGCGCTATAAGCCTGCGCTGAGCGGCCGTACCTGGTTGCTCTGGTTCGGCCCGGGCATTCTGCTGGTCGGCGGGTTCGCCGTATTGGCGGTGATTGTACGGCGTCGTCGCCTGGCGGCCGTGCAAGGCACTGATGAATTGTCAGCCGAGGAGCGCGCACGGCTGGCCAACCTGCTGGAAAAAGAACGCACCCATGACTGAATTCTGGCTTAGCGCGGGCTTGTTGCTGCTCGCGGCCCTCAGCTTTCTGCTGATCCCGATCCTGCGTGGCCGTCGCCACCAGCAGGAGCAAGACCGTACGGCGCTCAACGTGGCGCTCTATCAGGAACGCATCGCCGCGCTGGCCGCGCAGCAAGCGTCGGGTGTGCTCGATGACCTGCAATTGAGTCAGGGCCGTGACGAAGCCGCCCGTGAGTTGCTGGCCGACACCGAGGGCGCCGAACCCGCCAGGCAGCGTCAATTGGGCAAGGCCTTGCCGTTGCTGGCAGCGGTTCTGGTGCCGCTGCTGGCGTTGGGGCTGTACCTGCACTTCGGTGCGGCGGACAAAGTGGCCCTTACCCAGGAATTTGCCCAGGCACCTAAGTCGATGGAAGAAATGACGGCACGCCTGGAGCGGGTGGTTCAGGCACAACCTGATTCGGCCGAGGCGGTGTACTTCCTGGGCCGTGCCTACATGGCCGAACAACGCCCTGCCGAGGCGGCCCGCACGTTCGAGCGCGCAGTAGCCCTGGCCGGTCGCCAGCCCGAGTTGCTGGGCCAGTGGGCCCAGGCCCTGTATTTCGCGGCCGACAAGCGCTGGAGTGGGCAACTGCAGGCATTGACTGACGAGGCGCTGAAAGCCGATCCCAATGAGGTCACCAGCTTGGGGCTGCGTGGCATTGCGGCATTTGAAGGTGAGCGCTATCAGGAGGCTATCGAGTACTGGAAGCGGCTGTTGGCGCAGTTGCCGCAAGGGGATGCGTCGCGCGCGGCATTGCAGGGCGGCATTGACCGTGCGGCTGAGCGGTTGGGCACTCAGTCTGCCCAGGTGCCGGCACCTGCTGCGGTGCGTTTGAAGGTGCGGGTGGAATTGGCGCCGGCTTTGCGGGACAAGGTCAAGGCACAGGACACCGTCTTCATTTTTGCCCGCGCCAGCAGCGGCCCGCCCATGCCACTTGCCGCCAAGCGGGTGACGGTGGCGCAGTTGCCCATCGAGGTCGAGCTTTCAGATGCGGATGCGATGACGGCGCAGATGAAACTGTCCGATTTCGCCGAAGTCCAACTGGTTGCGCGCGTTTCCAAGGATGGGCAGCCGACCCGGGGTGAGTGGGTTGGCCAGAGCGCGCCTTTGCCCAACACGACCCAGGCCCAGCAGCGCCTGATCATCGACAGCCCTGATTCGTAAGAGAGTTCCCTATGCACGCGACGGTACGCCTTACCCTGATCACCCTGGCACTGGGTTTGTCGGCCTGTACGGTGCATGGCCCTGCTTCGCAGCCTGAGCCCGAACCGCCGATCGAACGGCTGCCGCCCAAGGGGCCGGTGGTCAAGCCGCTGCCAGGTGGACAGCCTGCTGGGCCTGGGAGCAAGCCTGCACCCCCAGCCAAACCAGTGCCGCGCACCTCGGCAAGCTTTGCCCCGCCGCCGGGCGGGGCGAGCCACTGGGACCCCAAGTTGGGCGTGTATGTGCTGGACAAAAAACCCAACACCTTCTATCGCCAGCGGACGTATTACCGGTTCGACAACGGCTGGAGCTGGTCGGTGAGCCCGGATGGGCCTTGGCAGCAGACCGATAGCAGTGGTGTGCCTGGAGGGCTGGGGCGGGCGTTTGGGCAGTAGATTTGTCGGCACCGCACCGGCCGCGATGGGCCGAACAACGGCGTTAATTGTGTAAGCGGTACAGCCAAAAAACCGGGGCCGCTGCGCGGCCCATCGCGGTACAAGACCGCTCCTACATGAAATGCGGTTGCCTTGTAATGTTGTGCAAGGCAGTTGCACCGCAAAGAACAAGATGAATTCTTAGTACTTAAGACACTTCATACAAAAGATCGTCAGTGCCATCGAGGCCGTTGATATTGATCTTGATCTTGCTTCTAAGCGCGCGGTAGTTCAGGCGCCGCAGATCGCGACTTCAGGAGGCCGAGC
>NZ_JBJJMO010000055.1:0-29687 GCF_046231935.1 Pseudomonas sp. KCJK9111
CGCGATCGCAAGTCACCATCGGTGCTCCAGTTGTTGCGCGCTAAAGTAGTGGCCGAAGTCGTTTCGCAAGGCCGCCACGACAAGGTTCGCATCATCAAGTTCCGTCGTCGTAAGCACCACATGAAGCGCATGGGCCACCGCCAGTGGTTCACCGAGATCAAAATCACCGGCATCCAGGCTTAATCCCCTAGATCCCCTGAATTTATTTGGAGAATTGAACCATGGCTCACAAGAAGGCTGGTGGTAGTACTCGTAACGGTCGCGACTCAGAATCGAAACGCCTTGGCGTGAAGATGTATGGCGGCCAGGTTATCAAGCCAGGCAACATCATCGTCCGCCAGCGCGGCACCGAATTCCACCCAGGCTACGGCGTGGGCATCGGTAAAGATCACACCCTGTTCGCCAAGATCGAAGGCGTGATCAAGTTCGAAAAGAAAGGCGAGTTCAACCGCCGTTACGTGAGCATCGTCGCAGCCTAATCGCGACGTCGCTCCAGAAGCCCCGTCATGCGACGGGGCTTTTTCGTTTGTGGTGAGCCTCTTGCAAAGCTGTTTGTATGGGTTGCCGGCGTGGGTTTCTACGGTCGTACGGGGCCGCCGCGCTCATTTTTGCAAGAGCCTCATGTTTATCAGTGTTCAACTCGTCGGAAGGCGAGAGGCGGTTTTTGAATGAAGTTTGTTGACGAAGTATCCATTCGGGTCAAGGCCGGTGACGGCGGTAACGGTTGCATGAGCTTCCGCCGCGAGAAGTTCATCGAGAACGGTGGCCCCAACGGCGGCGATGGCGGTGACGGTGGCTCGGTGTTCATGGTGGCAGACGAGAACCTCAACACCCTGGTCGACTATCGCTACACCCGTCACCACGAAGCCCAGCGCGGCGCCAATGGCGGCAGCACCGACTGCACGGGCAAGAAGGGCGAAGACCTGTTCCTGCGTGTGCCGGTGGGCACTACTGTGATCGATGCCTCCACGCAGGAAGTGATCGGTGACCTGGTCAAGCCGGGGCAGAAGCTGATGGTCGCCCAGGGCGGCTGGCACGGCCTGGGTAATACCCGTTTCAAATCCAGTACCAACCGTGCACCGCGCCAGACCACCCCTGGCAAGCCGGGTGAGCAGCGCGACCTGAAGATGGAAATGAAAGTGCTGGCCGATGTGGGCCTGCTGGGCCTGCCGAACGCGGGCAAGAGCACCTTCATCCGCTCGGTATCGGCCGCCAAGCCGAAAGTGGCCGATTACCCGTTCACTACTCTGGTGCCGAACCTGGGCGTGGTCAGTGTCGACCGCTGGAAAAGCTTCGTCATCGCCGACATTCCTGGGCTGATCGAAGGTGCCTCCGACGGTGCTGGCCTGGGTATCCGCTTCCTCAAGCACCTGGCGCGCACCCGTGTTCTGCTGCACCTGGTGGACATGGCGCCGCTGGACGAGAGCAGCCCGGCCGATGCCGCCGAAGTGATCGTCAACGAGCTGACCCGCTTCAGCCCGTCACTGGCTGAGCGTGAGCGCTGGTTGGTGCTGAACAAGGCCGACATGGTCATGGATGACGAGCGCGACGAGCGGGTCAAGGAAGTGGTCGAGCGCCTGCAGTGGGAGGGCCCTGTGTATGTGATCTCGGCCATCTCCAAGCAAGGTACCGAAAAGCTCAGCCACGACCTGATGCGCTACCTCGAAGACCGTGCCGACCGCCTGGCCAACGACCCGGCCTATGCCGAGGAACTGGCCGACCTCGACCAGCGCATCGAGGACGAGGCGCGGGCCCAGTTGCAGGCCCTGGACGATGCTCGCACCTTGCGCCGTACCGGTGTCAAGAGCGTGCACGACATCGGCGATGACGATGACTGGGATGATGACTTCGAGGACGACGAAGACGGCCCGGAAATCATTTACGTGCGCGACTGATCGGTTGCAGTACACTAAACGCCGCTCGCTTGAGCGGCGTTTTTGTATCCACGGTATCTACAGATTCGACATAGGTTGGAAGACGATGCGAAGCAAGGTGACGGGCGCCAGGCGCTGGGTCGTGAAGATTGGCAGTGCGCTGCTGACCGCCGATGGCAAAGGCCTCGATCGCGGCGCCATGGCCGTGTGGGTCGAGCAGATGGTTGCGCTGCGTGAAGCGGGCGTGGAGTTGGTGCTGGTCTCCTCGGGCGCCGTGGCCGCCGGCATGAGCCAGCTGGGCTGGACGTCACGCCCCAGTGCGATGAACGAGCTGCAGGCAGCAGCGTCCATCGGTCAGATGCGCCTGGTGCAGGCCTGGGAGTCAAGTTTTGGCGAGCATGGCAAGCATACCGCGCAGATCCTGTTGACCCATGACGACCTGTCCGACCGCAAGCGCTACCTCAATGCGCGCAGCACCTTGCGCACCCTCGTCGAACTGGGTGTGGTGCCGGTGATCAATGAAAACGACACCGTGGTGACCGACGAAATTCGCTTCGGTGACAACGATACCCTGGCGGCATTGGTGGCTAACCTCGTGGAAGCCGACCTGCTGGTGATCCTGACCGACCGTGATGGCATGTTCGATGCCGACCCGCGCAACAACCCCGACGCGCAACTGATCTTCGAGGCCCGTGCCGATGACCCGGCGCTGGACGCCGTGGCCGGCAGCACCGGTGGTGCACTGGGGCGCGGCGGTATGCAGACCAAGCTGCGCGCTGCGCGCTTGGCGGCACGTTCTGGTGCCCACACCATCATCATTGGCGGGCGCATCGAGCGCGTGCTTGATCGTCTCAAGGCCGGTGAACGGTTGGGCACCTTGCTGTCGCCTGAGCGTGGCATGCTGGCAGCCCGCAAGCAGTGGCTGGCGGGCCATTTGCAGACCCGCGGCACGCTGGTGTTGGACGAGGGTGCGGTACAGGCACTGCGCCAGGCCAACAAGAGTTTGCTGCCAGTGGGCGTCAAGGCCATCCAGGGCAGCTTCCGACGTGGCGAGATGGTGGTGTGCGTGGGCCCTGATGGGTTGGAAGTGGCCAGGGGCCTGGCCAACTACAGTGCCCTGGAGGCGCAGAAGATCATCGGGCAATCCTCCGACGTCATCGAGTCTATCCTGGGTTATAGCGCCGAGCCTGAGCTGGTGCATCGTGACAATCTGGTGCTGGTATGAACATGCTGAAGAAACTGTTTGTCGTGGCAGCCCTTGGGTTGCCGATGCTGGCTGGCGCCGAGGAAATCGGCCAGGTGTCCACTGTCTTCAAGTTCCTGGGGCCGAACGACCGCATCGTCGTGGAAGCCTTCGACGACCCCAAGGTCGAAGGTGTGACGTGCTACCTGTCGCGAGCCAAGACGGGGGGTGTGAAGGGTGGACTGGGGCTGGCCGAGGACCGCGCCGAGGCCTCGATCGCCTGCCGTCAGGTAGGACCGATCAGCTTCAAGGGCGAACTCAAGGATGGCGATGAGGTATTCAAGGAGCGCACCTCGCTGGTATTCAAGACCATGCAGGTGGTGCGCTTCCTGGACAAGAAGCGCAATACGCTGGTGTATCTGGTGTACAGCGACCGCATCGTCGAAGGCAGCCCGCAGAATGCCGTGACGGCGATTCCGATTCTGCCGTGGGCTCAGTGACGGGCAGGTCTGGGTCGATTTGAGTTGGATGCGTTGTGAGTGTTGAGGTGGGGGTGATGGGAGGCGTGTCAGTCCCAGAACCTCAGCTTCGCAACATCCATTGTCGGGGCCGCGCAGCGGCCCCACGATCTCCGTCAGATAACCACTTCACCCTGATCTTCGCGTACCACCACCTTCACCTCCTCCAGCGGGCTGATGAACTTCCAGTCCGATTCGTCGATGTAGATGCCGTTGGGGCCGCTGCCGCCTTCCAGGTCGATGGCCACGTGTGCCGAAACCTGCGGCTTGACGCTCGCCAGGATCGGCACGAAGCCCAGCTGCAGGCTGGTCTCCAGCAATGCCGCCTGGTTGCGTTCGTCGATGTCCGCCGCTTCGTCCAGGTAGTACGGCAGGCGCACACGCCCGGCCAAGTCGCGGTCCATCAGGTGCAGCAACAGGTACATGTTGGTCAGCGCCTTGATGGTCATGGTCGTGCCGTTGGACGCCGCGCCGTCGATGTCGGCGTGGATGATCGGCTGGCCGTTGACCTTGGTGATCTCGAACGCCAGCTCGAACAGGTCCTTCAACCCCAGCTGGTTATGGTTCGCGGCGACCAGGCGCGCCAAGTATTCCTTGGCCTGCTCGTTCCGGTTGTCCTGGTCAGCGTTCTGGGTGAGGTCGAACACCGACAGGGTTTCGCCTTCTTCATATTGGCCAGCACTGTGGATGATCTGGTCGATGTGCTTGAGCGCCTCCTTGTTCGGTGCCAGCACCACACGGAAGCTTTCCAGGTTCGACACCTGGCGTCGGTTGATCTCGCGGTTGAACAGGGCAAGCTGGTGCTCGAGGCTGTCGTAGTCGCTGCGGATGTTGCGCAGGGTACGGGCAATGTCGGTCACGGCAGCGCGACGCGCCTTGGCCAGGGTCAATGCCTCGTCGGTACGGTGGGCATAGGCGTTGACCAGCAACTGCAGGCGGCGCTCCATGTCGTCTTCGCTGTCGAACTTGGCCACGCCTTTGAGGCGCACCTGCGCGTACAACGCTTCGATCTGGTTATCCACCCGCTGCAGGCTCTGCCAGCTGTCCTGGTAGTCGTTGAGCAGTGGCAGCAGGTTGTCCATGGAGTCGTCGATGGCTTCCATGAACGGGGTGCCGAGGGGCAGGTCGGCCGGTAGCAACTGACGGCGGCGCAATGCGTCGTCCAGGGTGCGTTGCTTGGACTCCAGGTCACCCAACTGGCGCGCCACCAGTTGCAGCTTGGCCGACAGCTGCTGTACCCGCTCGGTAAACGCATCGCTGGAGCGCTTGAGTTCATCCTGAGCGGCCTCCATTTGTGCGAGCTGTTCGAGCTTGGCGGGCTCTTCGGCGGCCAGGGTCTGGCTGCGGCGGTAGTCTTCCAGGGCTTTCTGGGCGTCGAGTACCTGCTGGTACAGCGCTTCGGTCTGCGCCTTGGAAGCCGAGCGGTCGGCGCTCACCGCCTGCTGGGTCTTGAGCTGGCGCAGCTCCTTGTCCAGGCGCTCCTTCTGATCACGCAGCGCGGCGCGGTCAGCCAGCGCCTGCAAGGCCGGTGGGTCGATGTGGGACAGGTCGATGGACAGACCAGGCACCTCGAAACGCTCACCCTTGAAGCGGTCGAGCACCGCTTCAAGGGATTTCACCCACAGGTCGCTGTCGTCCAGCTCGATGCCACGCTCACCCAATGGCAGGCTGAACAGGGCACCGTTGAGCAGGCGCATCAGGCGGTCGACATCCTGCTGCGAGAACTCTTCGCGCAAACGGGCATAACTGTTGTTGTCGGCGTGATCGAGCTGCTGCTTGACCTGCCTGAGGCGTTTTTCCAGGTCGCCAACGCGCTGGTCGAGGTCTTCGGCACTGAACTGACGGGACTGGGCCAGGGCGCCGGCGAGCTCGTCATGGGCATCCTTGGCCGCCAGCAACTGCTGCTCCAGCACCTTGACGTCATCGACCAAGGCAAAACGATGGCGCAACACCGACAGCTCGCCCAGCCAGCGCTGGATGCCGGTGATTTCACGCTCAAGGCGCATCAGCTCCTGGGTGCCGCCGCGCTGATCGTTTTGCAAGCGGTCCTGTTCACCCCGGTAATGCTCGGCCTGGATGACCAGCTCTTCCTTGCGCGCCATGGCGTAGTCCTGCCAGGTACCCAGCAGGTTGTCGAGCACCGGCGAAATACGGTGCAGCTTGCCGCGCAGGATGTCGCGTTGGGCGACGCCGCCGGCCAGTGCCTCGACCAGTGGGCCGGCGGCGACCAGGGCGTTGTAATCCTGTTCCATGCGGCGCACGTCGCGGAAGGCTTCTTCGCAGGCGGCAATGTAGTCGACACTGCCAGAACGCAGGCTGTGCTCGAAGGCATCGAGGAACAGCTGCTTGAGCTTGGCCGCCGTGATTTCGCGCATGTGCAGCAGGTTGATGAACAACGCGCGGAAGGTCTTGAGGCTCTGCTCGCTGGTCGAGCGCAGCGGGATCAGGGTCAGGTCCAGGGGCACCGAGGTATGACCGCCGACCAACAGGCGGCGCAGCTCGTCCGGCTTGAGCTCGTAGGCTTTGATGCCCTTGCTTTCAAGGTTGGTGAACAGCTCTTTCTGGCGCAGGCACGTGTCGTTCTTCTGATAGTGCGCCAGGTCCAGCTCGCCCTGGTAGGCAAAGAACTGGTGCCCGAAGCCGCCACCCGGCCCACGGCCGACGACCCCGATCACGTGCGGCCCGTGGGGCAGGCTCAGTTCGCAGAGGATGTACGAGGTGTCACTGGCAAAGTAGAAGCGGCGCGACTGCTCCAGGCTGTACTTGCCGAAGCTCATGTCCGACATGCGGGCCAGGATCGGGAACTGCAGGGCGTTGATCGATGCCGACTTGCCCAGGTTGTTGGCGCCGTACACCGACAGCGGGTGCTCCAGCGGGAACAAACCCAGGCTGTAGCCTGCCGTGTTGAGCAATGCGAAGCGGCGGATGCCGTAGCGTTCCTGGCTCATGCGTCCATCTCCTGTTGCTCTTGGCGGATGGCACGAGCCAGGGCCTGTTCTTCGTCTTCCTCAGCCTCGAACGGCGTCAGATCGAGCGGATCGTCGGTGTGTTCGAGCATTGGCTCGGCGGGGTCTTCGGCCAGCACTGGGGTGGGCAAGGGCAGGGCGCTGTGCAACGTCGCCGCCAGGTCCCGGTCCTGCTGCACGGCCAGGCAAACGTCCAGGAACCGGTGCATCGGCGGCAGGAAACGGTAGATGCCACCTTCTTCATGGGCGAAGCCAAGCTGGGTCATGCGGCGCAGGACCTTTTCTTCCAAGTCCTCGACCGTCTGCACCTCGGCCTGCAGGAACAGGTCACGGTATTTGTCGAGCAACGAAGGCAGTTCGTCGCGACCAACGCTGCCGCCGTCGAGCACCGCGATCGGGTCACGGCCTTGATCGGCCAGGTGCTCGACCAGAATGAAGGTGAACAGCGACAGGCGCTGCGCCGTCTTGTTGACCTGCGCCGCCGTCATGTCCGGCACGAAGTAGTAGAAACCGCGGGTGTCGCACACCAGCTCGAAGCCCAGGGCCTTGAACAGGCTGCGGTACTGGTCCTGGAAGTTGGACAACTGCGCGTACAGCTCCGGGTCGCGGCGGCTGATGTGGAAACCTTTGAACAGCTCGCGGAAGATCGGTGCGAGCTGGGACAGTTCGGAAAGATCAAGATGCATGGGCTGGGCTCGCGTGGGGTTCTGGGGACGCACTGGCGGCGTCTTCGCGGCTGGAGGTCAGGGCGTACGAACGCAGGCTGACGCGGTGTTCCTGGGTGTCGTAGTCACGCCGCTCGAGGCGCTCGCGGTTGAAGCGTTTTTCCCGTGACAGGCGCGAGAACCAGTACAGCAGTTCGTCGGTGGCGCCTTCGGGCTCCTGCTCCAGCAGCCACACCATCAGGTCTGGCAGAGGCAGTGCCTGTTCACAGCGTTCGGTCATTTCCTTGACCGTGCGCGGTGCGCGAGGCTTGGCGTCGGACGTGCTCTTGTGCGCCTTGGGGAAACGCGCTGGCTTGGGCTCGAAGCGTGCCAAGGCATAGACATAGGCTTCGACCTGGCTGGCGCTACCCAGGAAGGTGCTCTGCGGCCGAGTGAACAACGGCATGGCCGCCTGGGGCAGCGCGTCCAGGCCCTTGCGGCGCACCACCGACAGTGCCAGGGCTGCGCCACGGGTAACTGCGTTATGACGCCGTGCTTCCTCGCGCAGCGGCAGCAGCAGTTCACGGGCATGACGCAGGGTCAGCTGGGCGCTGGTCTGCATCTCCAGAATGCGCGCATGGGTGCGCAGCAGCATGTCGTCGTCGACCAGGTGGCCAAGGCGCGCCTGTTCACCGAGTAGCTTCAGCAGCACGGTCTCGACCTTGCGCACACCTTGCTCGAAGGCGCCGTCGGCGTTGACCAGCTGGATCATCGGCTCGACGTATTCGTCCCAGGTGGCCAGCACCTCGGCATAGCGCTGGCGCAGCGGTATCTGGCGACTGCTGGTCTTGGCCCGCTCGGCGACGGCCACCAGGGCCTGCTCATCGTTATCGAGCTTTTTCAGCACGTCCCGCACGCGCATGTCCAGCAACCGCAGTTGCCGCGCCAGGTCGTCGCTGTCGCGGTTGTCGAAGGCATCCTGGATGTGCCCGGCCAGGCGCTCAAGGTGACGCAGGTAGGCCTCGATCTCCAGGCACAGGCCGAGGCGATGTTCACGGCGCAGATAGGCGAGAAAGTCGTGGATCTGGGCATTGAGCTCGAAGCGGTTCGGGCTCTTGGCAACGGGAACCAGGATGTCCAGGCGGATCCACACATCGAGCAGTTGGGTAATGTCCTGCGGGGTGCTCTCGATCTGCTGGCGGGCCACATGCTGGCGCAGCTCCACCAGGCTGAGAGTGCCCTGGTCAAAACGCTCGCACAGCGGCTCGATCAGGGCCCAGTGTTCGGCTAGGGCACGCAGGACGCGCTTGGGTTCGATCATCGGCTTGGACTCGTTGCCAAGAAAAAGGGGGCGATTGTACTGCATCCGACGGGTTGGTTCTTATCCGCTTGGTCTGTCGTGCGACAGGCTGATCGAACCGCGCGCCTCCTATGGCTTGCCCAGGCAGGCAGGGGATGCGTAAAAAACCGCCGAGCAGATGCGGCACTGGCAGGTCATCGGCGTTAGAATGCGCACCTGTCCCAACCCCCTCGGATGACCGCCTTGCTTACCGAACAACGTCGCCGCGCCTACCTGT
Organism: Pseudomonas sp. KCJK9111; assembly: GCF_046231935.1. Lineage (NCBI taxonomy): Bacteria > Pseudomonadati > Pseudomonadota > Gammaproteobacteria > Pseudomonadales > Pseudomonadaceae > Pseudomonas > Pseudomonas sp. KCJK9111. The sequence continues at coordinate 8,763 of NZ_JBJJMO010000055.1, forward strand.
CCGCCATGCAAGTGGTGCACTGGCTGCCGCGCGCCGAGCTGCCGTTCGCCGCGCCGTCACGGCCTGAGCTGCTGCTGCCGTTGGCGCCGCCCGAGGACATCGATTTCGAGCCGCCGCCACGCCAGATAGCCGACAAATCACCTGTCGCCCCCCAGGCACGGGTCGTCGAGCGGCCGAAGATCGAGGTCCCGCGCCCTGGCACTTCCTCCAAGGCCGCGGCCAAGCCTGCGGAGGCGCCCGAGCAGGCTGCGACCCCTCGCCCAGTGCCGGTACCGCCTCCGCGCTTTGCCTTGCAATTGCTGCGCGCTGGCGATTGCCTGTTGCTGGTCGAGCTGGCCACCGGCCAGCCTTTCCAGAGCCGTGACCCGTCCTACCTGCTGCTCAAGGACATGCTGCGCGCCGCTGGCCTACCCGATGCCCCGCAGATCGTGGGTGAGCCAGTGCGCTGGCCGCTGCTGATGCGCGGCAACATGGACCAGGGCCCGGACGCAGCCCGCGATTTTGTACAGGGTTTTGTCCAGGCGCGCCTGGAAGAAGCGCCCTGCACCTGCCTGTGGCTGGTAGGCATGCCGGCGCTGCGCTTTGCTGCCGGCGCCGACGACCAGGCTTATTACCAAACCCTCAAGCTCGACGGCCTGGGCGAGGCGTGGGCCTTGCCGGGCCTGGAACTGTTGATGGACGAGCCGCAGCGTAAAGCGGACGTCTGGAAAGCCATGCGCCAGCTGATGGCGCGCTGGAAACCCGTTGAATGAGTGACTCGATCAGCTTTCGCCCCATGACCGAGGCGGATCTGGATGCCGTGCTGAAAATCGAATATGCCGCCTTCAGCCACCCCTGGACCCGCGGCATCTTTCTGGATGCCCTGAAATCCTATGAAGTCTGGCTGATGTTCGATGGGCAGCAACAGGTTGGCCACGGCGTGATCAACGTGATCATCGACGAAGCTCACCTGCTCAACATCACCGTCAAGCCGGAAAACCAGGGGCGCGGCCTGGGCTTGCGGCTGCTCGAACACCTGATGTCGCGCGCCTACCAGCTCAACGGTCGCGAGTGTTTCCTGGAGGTGAGGGCCAGCAACCCGGCTTATCGCCTGTACGAGCGTTTCGGCTTCAATGAAATCGGCCGCCGGCGCGACTATTATCCAGCTGCGGGTGGTCGCGAGGATGCGCTGGTGATGGCCTGCACGTTATTCCCGGACTGAGCCAGCGGCAGGGCCGCTGCCATGACGTGCAGGGGTGTGCCATGTCGAAGAAACGGAGTGTGGTTGCCGCGCTGTTGCTGGCGGTAAATTCGGCGTCCAGCGGGGCCCTGGCCGATGAACGCGACCTGAGGATGTTCGCCCAGTGGGCGGGTGAGCACCCGACACGGCCTTTTCGGGACATGCTCGTGCAGGCGCGCGTCTACGGCGTGGTGCCCATTGATCAGCTGCTGCGCTCGGCCTCGGACTGGAAATTGTGCCGGGCTTCACCGTTTGCCGTGCCGCCCAAGCAACACTGGCCGGCTGTGCGCGCTACGCTGTCGTTGCTCCGAACGCTGGGTGAGCAAGGGGCTTTGCCCGATTTCGAAGTGGTCTCCGCCTACCGTGATCCAGGCCTCAATCGCTGTGCCGGCGGGGCGATCGGCAGTGCGCATACCCAAGCATTTGCCGTGGATGTCCTGCTGGCGCCCTGGGCCGACCCCAACCCGCTGTGCCGTTTCTGGCAACAGCACGGTCAGGCGTGGGGCATGGGCCTTGGCCGCTACCCGAGCGGTCGTATTCATCTGGACACGGCCGGCTACCGTACCTGGGACGGTGACGGCAGCGCGGCGTCATCCTTTTGCAGCAAGCCCAGGTGAGTCAGGCAGCCCTCGCACTCCTGTTTCACCCATTCGGCAAATCGCTGGCGCTTGCCTGCGTCATTCAGGGCGCAGGGGCTCAACAGGTGGTAGGCCGAGCCATCGCGTACAAAGCCCAGGGGTGCCTGTAACTGCCCAGTATCGAGTTCGTCACGCACCATCAAGGCTGATGCCATCGCGACCCCCAGCCCCGCGCTGGCCGCTTGAATCGACAGGTAAAAATGCTCGAAGTCGCTGCGTTCGCCAGCGATGGCCGTCTCGCCGGTAAGCCGCAGCCAGGTGGCCCAGGCGTCGGGGCGGGTCGCACTGTGCAACTGTCGCTGCCCTTGCAGCTTCGCCGACAATGGCGGGCGCCCCACAGGGCCAATCCACTCGTCACAGATCTTTTGCTGATGCAGCGTCAGGCCCCAATGAAAATCGTCGCGGCGGATGGCGATGTCGACGCCCGTGCGGGCGAAGTCCAGCGGGCCGCCTGCGGCCACCAGCTGCAATTGAAGATCAGGGTGGGCAGCGTGAAGACGCGGCAGGCGCGGGATCAGCCAGCGCATGGCGATGGTGGGCTCGCAGGAGACGACCAATATCGGACTGTCATCGCTGTCCTTGAGGCGCTGCACCGTGCTTTCGAGCTGTTCGAAGATGGCTTGGGTCGTGGCATGCAGCACGCGCCCTGCCGAGGTCAGGAAAACGGCCCGGTTGCGTCGCTCGAACAACGCCACCTCCAGGCTTTCTTCGAGCAGGCGCACCTGGCGGCTGACGGCGCCATGGGTGACGTGCAGGCACTCGGCTGCACGGATGAAGCTTTGGGTAGAGGCTGCGACGTCGAAGTAACGCAAGGCGGCCAGGGGAGGAAGCTTCATGGCAGGCGGGGGGGCCCTCATGGGGTGCGGTATACGCGTAGAGAAGCAATCGATACCAGTGATGAAAGGTGATGAAAAATCACCGATTGCGCACACTTTAAATCGATTTTAGGCAGGTGATAAGCGTTCGATAATGCCTGACCTGTGCATGTTAATCGCCTATCGAGTGTTCCTGAATGACTGAAATCCTTGCTGTCGCCTTGTTCACCCTACTCGCGGTCATCAGCCCGGGGGCCGACTTTGCAATGGTTACCCGGTGCAGTTATGCGCAAGGGCGCATCGCTGGCCTGGCTGCTGCCGTCGGTATCGGCCTTGGGGTGCAGGTGCACGTGCTGTACACCGTGCTCGGGCTGTCGATCATCGTGACCCAAAGCCCGCTACTGTTTTGGTGCATGAAGGTTGTCGGCGCGTGCTACCTGCTGTACCTGGGCTATCGGTCCTTGACCAACACCGTGCGCGTGCGCCTTGACGACAAAGGCACTGCGGGCGGTGCGCTGCAAGCGCTGCGCACCGGGTTCCTGACCAATTGTCTGAACCCCAAGACCATGCTGTTCGTCATCAGTGCCTTCAGCCAGGTGGTAGAGCAGGGCAGCCCGCTGTGGCTCAACCTGGCCTATGGCGCATTCATGTCGCTCGCGCACTGGGCATGGTTCAGCCTGGTCGCTGTCTTTTTTTCCAACGGTGTATTGCGCAAGGCAATGATCGAGCGGCAAATCATCGCCGACCGGGTGATCGGGGTAGCACTCATTGCGCTGGGGCTGATGGTGGCGATGAGCAGCGTGGGGTGATTGCGCAGGCTGCCGAAGACCGCCTGACTTTCTGGCAGGCAAAGAAAAAGGGCTTACCTTGCGGTAAGCCCTTCGTCTTGTTTGGTGGCTACACAGGGACTTGAACCCCGGACCCCAGCATTATGAATGCTATGCTCTAACCAACTGAGCTATGTAGCCGATGGCGCGCATTATTCTCTTGAACGGCCCCCCTGTCAACACGCTTTATAAAAAAAATTTGCACGCTTTCAAAAACTTAGCGAGTGATCGCGGTACGCGCAGCGTCATCCATCCCCTGAAAACCCCAAATCGTATGGTTGATCGGCTCCAATTTCGGCATTTACCGGTTCGAGCCCCGGACGCTCTCGGCCCTATCGGAGCACCCACAGAGCCTTGGAAGAGCGGGCTGGCCAGATTGGATGTGGAAAAAAAAGGTAGCTATGTATCTATTTGTATCCCGATAATCGGAGCCCAGCTTTCCGACGGAGATCCAGGCCATGGCCATCCCCAGCGCCGCCCCGGCGTCCACCCCAGCGCAGGCGAGCACCGCTACGCCGTTGGTGATGCGCATCATCGGCTTCTGCGCCCTGGCGCACCTGATCAATGACCTTATCCAGTCAGTGCTGCCGGCCATCTACCCGATGCTCAAGGCCAATTATGACTTGAGCTTCGCCCAGATCGGCATGATCACCCTGACGTTTCAGATCACCGCCTCGCTGCTGCAACCCTGGGTGGGCTTTTTCACCGACCGCCGGCCTACGCCCAACCTGCTGCCCATGGGCACGGTGTGCACGCTTATCGGTATCGTGATGCTGGCGTTCGTCGGCAGCTTCCCGATGATTCTGCTCGCCTCGGCCCTGGTGGGCATCGGGTCTTCGACATTCCATCCCGAAACCTCGCGTATTGCGCGATTGGCGTCCGGAGGCCGCTTTGGCCTGGCGCAATCGACCTTCCAGGTAGGCGGTAACACAGGTTCTGCCCTGGGCCCGTTGCTGGCAGCGGCCATCGTCATCCCGTTCGGGCAAACCCATGTCGCCTGGTTTGGCGTGGCTGCACTGTTCTTTCTCGCCGTGACCCTGATGCTGCGCCGCTGGTACATCGAGCACCTGAGCCAAGCCAAGGCGCGCAAGGTGGTACAGGCTACCCACGGCATCTCCCGCGGGCGCGTGGTTGCCGCGCTGGTGGTGCTGGGGCTGCTGGTGTTTTCCAAGTACTTCTACATGGCAAGCTTCACCAGCTACTTCACCTTCTACCTGATCGAGAAGTTCGGCGTTTCGGTGGCCAGTTCGCAGTTGCACCTGTTCCTATTCCTGGGCGCGGTCGCGGCGGGCACCTTCTTTGGCGGGCCCATCGGTGATCGCATCGGGCGCAAGGCGGTGATCTGGTTCTCGATTCTGGGCGTGGCACCGTTCACCCTGGCACTGCCTTACGCGGACCTGTTCTGGACAACGGTACTGAGCGTGGTGATCGGCTTCATCCTGGCCTCGGCATTCTCCGCCATCGTGGTGTATGCCCAGGAACTGGTGCCCGGTAGCGTAGGCATGATCGCGGGCATCTTCTTTGGCCTGATGTTCGGCTTTGGCGGCATCGGCGCGGCATTGCTGGGCTATGTGGCTGACCTGCGCGGTATCGAATACGTGTACGGGCTTTGCTCGTTCCTGCCCCTGTTCGGGGTGCTGGCGGTATTGCTGCCGAGCACGGGCAAGCGCTGATGCTCAAAAAAGGGCAGGGATGCCCCCTTGACGCCACAGGCACTGAGGCAATTGACGGTATCGCCTGCTCTGGCCTAGAGTGCCGCCTCTTGCTCACTTTCTGCGTAGTAGCCAAAGCAATGCGCCGTTTCCTGTCCTTGCCCTGTCGCCGTCAGCCTGCCCCGGATGGGCTGCGCCGTGCCTGGCCGAGCGACACCGTGCTCAAGCGCCGCCGTAGCGTCCTGTTTGCCTTCACCTTCTCGCCACACCTGAACTGATCAGCGTTCGAACAGCGTCCGCCGTGCTGGTGGGTGCCTTTGTCTGCACGTCTTATCGGTTTGTTGGGAGTGGTTCATGAACATGCGTTTGCTGGCGGGCTTACTGTTCGCCGTTTCGGTGGTGGGGTTCAGCCTGGGCGCGACCCTGCCCCTGGTGTCGTTGCGCCTGCACAAGGCTGGCGCAGGCACCCTCGAAATCGGGATGATTTCCGCCATTCCAGCGGCTGGCATGATGCTGTCGGCCTTTCTGGTTGATGCCTGCTGCCGGTATTTCAAGCGACGCACACTCTATTTGCTGTGTTTCGGCCTGTGCACACTGAGCATCGGCCTGCTGGAACCTGCATTTGCCTCGTTGTGGTGGCTGGCCATCTTGCGCCTGGCGCTGGGCCTTGGCATGGGCATCGCGATCATTCTTGGGGAGTCGTGGGTCAACGAGCTGTGCCAGGAGCACAACCGGGGGAAGATCATGGCCCTCTACGCCACCAGCTTTACCGGTTTCCAAGTGCTTGGGCCGGCGATGCTGGCGATGCTTGGTGCCCACAGCCCATGGATTACCGGCGTGGTCACGGCCTGCTATGGCCTGGCGTTGGCGTGCATCGTGGTGACGGTGCCCAATGACCGGGTGCTGCACGCTGAAGACGACAAGAGCTTCGGCCTGGCCGGCTTCTTTCGCGTGGCCCCGGCGCTGTGCGTGGCTGTGCTGTTTTTCTCGTTTTTCGATGCCGTGGTGCTCTCGCTCTTGCCGGTGTACGCCAGCAGCCACGGTTTTGCCGTGGGTGTGGCGGCGCTGATGGTGACCGTGGTGTTCGCAGGGGACATGCTGTTCCAGCTGCCGCTGGGCTGGCTTGCCGACCGCGTCGAGCGCACCGGCCTGCACCTGGCGTGCGGGGTAGTGGCCATGGCCATTGGCATCGGGTTGCCCTGGTTGCTGAACATGACGTGGCTGTTGTGGCCATTGCTGGTAGTACTGGGTGCTGTCGCGGGCGGCATCTATACCCTGGCGCTGGTGTTGATAGGCCAGCGTTTCAAAGGGCAGGACCTGGTCACCGCCAATGCCAGCGTCGGTTTGTTGTGGGGCGTCGGCAGCCTGGTGGGGCCGCTGATCAGCGGTGCGGCCATGGACGTGGCGCCCCACGGGCTGCCCATGGCACTGGCATTGATGGCCGGGCTGTTCGTGTGCTTTGCACGGCAGTCTTATCGGCGTGAGCAGCCGTCCTGCACCCCCTCTGAAAGCTAGCGGATTCGCCTGCAGGAACGGCATTGCAGGCTCGCTCCGGTGGTTACCAACTGAGCCGTGTCAGTGACCTAAGCGGCGTCGATGTTGACCCAGTACTGGGTGTGGTAATCGATACGCACTGGCAGGCTGCGGGCCAGTAGCTGCAGGATCTGATTGGTGTCGGCCAGCTGGTAGGTCCCGGAAACCATGAGTTTCGCCACCGCTGGGGCGCAGCGCAGCAGACCGGGACGGTATCGGTTCAGCTCAGCGACGAAATCTGCCAGCGGCATTTGCCGAACGCTGAGCACACCCTGCGTCCAGCCCCAAGGGTCACTGGGCGGGGTGACGGCTTGGTGGCTTCCATTGGCCTGCACGCGCAAGGTCTCGCCGGAGTGCACCCGCACTGGCGTAGCACCGGTCATCACCGTGACTTCGCCCCGGCGCACCGCCACCAGCAAGCCGTGATCGCTCTGGCGCACCAGCAGTTGTCCGTCAAGGGTGCGCAGGGTGGCTACTCGGGTATCGATGAAGAACGGGCGTTTGTCGTCAGAATTGCTGTCCAGGCTGACTTCACCGCGCAGAAGCGCCAGGCGGCGTTGGCTCGCCGTGAAGCGCAGGTCAATGGCACTGGCGGTGTTCAGTTGGATGCGGCTGCCATCACTGCCTTGCAATTGTCGGCGCTCGCCGGTGGCAGTGGCACTGTCGGCCAGCAGCTCTGGCAGGCCCAGCGGCTCGCGCGCCATCCAGCCAAGGCCGCTGCCGACCACCAACAAGGCACCCAGCTTGAGCTGGTCGCGCCGGCTGATGCCCTGGCGCTCGCTGCCTTGCAGGGTACGACGGCTGAGGTCCTTGGGTAGCCCGGCGAGCTCATCGCCCAGGTTGCTGACGCGCTGCCAGGCCAACCCATTGTGAGGGTGCAACGACAACCATTGCTGGAACTGCGCCTGGGCATCCGGCCCTGGGCTGCCGAAGCGTAGCCTCACCAACCAGTCGATGGCCTGGTCGACCCGGGCCTGGGCGGGTGCTTGGTCAGGCGTCAGCATAACGCAACCGGTAGCAAGTCTTCAGCGCCTTGGCCAGGTCGCGCTCCACGGTCGCTTTCGAAACGCCCAGGAGCAAGCTGATCTGGATGATGCTCAGCCCGTCCAGTTGCGCATGCAGAAAGGCTTGGCGAGCACGCGGCTTGAGCTGGTGCAGGGCACGATCGAGGCGCTCCAGGCTATCGAGAATGACCAGCCTGTGTTCTTCGCTCGGGATATCGGTTTCGGGTAGGTGCGCCAGGCTGTCCTGGTAGGCCCGCTCCAGCGCACGGCGACGAAACTGATCGATCATCAGGCCGCGGGCGATGCTGCTGAGGTAGGCGCGAGGCTCTTTCAACGGCGAGGTCTGCCGGGCGCGCAACAGGCGCACGAAGGTGTCCTGGGCCAGGTCGGCCGCATGTTCGCTGCAACCGACGCGACTGCGTAGCCAGCCGCGCAACCACGCATGGTGGGATTGGTAGAGCAGGGCGACCTCGGTCGGTTTGAGCGTGTCGGGAAGCTGCATCGTCGCCACGGCCGGTACCTGTCGGATGTGATTGTGAATGGTTCTCAATTCTATGCGGGTAAGGCCATGGCGGGCAATGCTGCCTCAGGAATTACTTGCGCAAGATCCGGCAGTCGGCCGATGAGTGGCTGGGTTAAGCTGGCATCTCCACTGATCGATGGAGCCGCTTCAATGTTGATCGACGCCGAACCTTTCGCCTACCGGCAAGCGGCCGAATACCTGGGTGGCCTGGATGCGGACTGGGCGCGGCACATTGCCGCCGTCGGCCCCTGCCGCCACCGCACTACCCCAGGGCGCGAACCCTACGAGGCACTGGTGAGGTCGGTCGCTTACCAACAACTGCACGCCCGTGCAGGCGACGCCATCCTTGGGCGACTGCTGGCGCTGTTTGGGCAAGAGGCTTTCCCCACGCCCACGCAACTGCTGACAGCGGACCCCGCCGCCTTGCGCAGCTGCGGCTTTTCGGCCAGCAAACTGGCCACGGTGCTGGGCATTGCCCAAGGCCGCCTGGACGGTGTGGTGCCAACCCGCGAGCAGGCCCTGGACATGCCCGACGACGAATTGATCGAGCGCCTGGTGACGCTGCGTGGGGTAGGGCGATGGACAGTGGAGATGCTGTTGATCTACAGCCTGGAGCGTCTGGATGTGTTGCCGGTCGATGACTTTGGCGTACGGGAGGGCTATCGGCGGCTCAAGGGCTTGGAAAAAGCACCGACGCCTGCACAGATGCGCGCGCTGGGCGCCGCCTGGCGACCTTATCGCACCGTCGCCGCCTGGTACTTGTGGCGGGCCTGAGCGCTTGCCGAACTGCACTCAGTCTGGAAGACGAACTTGACAACCTACACCACTCCCGAGCAGCGCTGGCAGGCCGTTGCGGCACGTGTTGCCGAGGCGGCGGACCATTTCGTCTATGCCGTGCGCACCACCGGCATCTACTGCTATCCAGGCTGCAAGGCCAGGCTCCCCCTGCGCAGCAACCTGGAGTTCTTCGAGTCCCCGGCATTGGCCGAAGCAGCGGGCTACCGCGCCTGCAAGCGCTGCATGGGCCGGCCTGCCATTTCGGCGCGTACGCGGCGCCTGGTCAGCGATGCCTGTCGCCTGATCGAGGCGTGCGAGCTACCGCCCAGCCTGGAGCAGTTGGGCGAGCGCCTGGCCGTCAGCCCGTTCCACCTGCATCGGCTGTTCAAGGCGCAAACCGGCCTTACACCCAAAGCCTACGCCGAGGCCTTCCGCGCCCAGCGCCTGAGGACCAGCCTGGGGCATGGGCAGGGCTCGGTCACCGATGCCATTTTCGAGGCGGGCTACAACTCCAGCAGCCGCTTCTATGCCGGGGCTGAGCAGCGGCTGGGCATGCCACCCCGGCAGTTTCGCGCAGGTGGTGTCGGGGTGACCATTCGCTTCGCCGTGGGCCAGTGCTCACTAGGTGCCATCCTGGTTGCCCAGAGCGAAAAGGGCATCTGCGCGATTTTGCTCGGCGATGAGCCTGAGGCGCTGGTGCACGCCCTGGAAGACCAGTTCTGCAACGCCGAGCTGATCGGTGCCGATGCCGCCTACGAACAGGTCGTGGCGCAGGTCATCGGGTTCGTCGAGGCGCCGGCGCTCGGCCTGGACCTGCCGCTGGATGTGCAGGGCACCGTCTTTCAGGAGCGCGTGTGGCAAGCGCTGCGTGAAGTACCCGCTGGCTGCCGGGTCAGCTACAGCGACATCGCCGAGCGTATAGGCGCCCCCAAGGCGGTGCGGGCAGTGGCCAAGGCCTGCGCGGCCAACCGTATTGCCGTGGCCATTCCGTGCCACCGGGTGGTGCGCCGGGACGGCGACATCAGCGGCTACCGCTGGGGGATCGAGCGCAAACGGCAATTGCTGGCGCGCGAAACAGCCCTCTCCTGATGGCCCGAAGCGGCGTAGAATCGCTCGCCAGATCGAATTGGAAAGAGGAATGTTCGATGAGGCGTGTCAGCCTTTCCCGCTTTAGTCACAGCGTGATGCTGTTGCTGGCGCTGATTGTGGCAGCGTCCAACCCAGCCTGGTCGGCACCTGCCCCTGCGACGACGGCGCAGGCTGCCGCTGACGCACCGGCACTGGACGAAACCGCGAGCGTCGACCAGCTTAGCGACCGACTGGACCAGATTCGCCAGGGCGTCACCAGTGATGCCAACGACGACCTGCTGGCGCAACTGCGCATGGCGGCCGTGCAGGTTCAGCGCCAGGCCGATGCCTTGAGCACCCAGCGTGCAGCCGATGCGCAGAAGGTGGACGATCAGTTGAAGGTCATCGGCCCCGCTCAGCCGGACGAGCCTGCGACCTTGACCCAGCAGCGCAAGGCGCTGGAGGCCGAGAAGAAAACCCTGGTGACCCAGCAGGATCAGGCCACCAAGCTGACCCAGTCGGCGCGCGACCTGTCCACGCAGATCGTCAACCTGCGCCGCAGCCTGTTCAACTCGCAGATATCCAGCCGGGCAGCGTCACCGTTGAGCCCTGCGTTCTGGCAGAGCATGATCCGCCCCACCCAGGACGATGTGGCACGGCTGCATGACCTGCGCGGCGAGATCACCGACGCGCTCGACAGTGCCCTGAGCGCTGAACACCGCTGGCTGTTCTTCACCAGCCTGATCGCCTCGATCCTGGTATGGACCTTAGTGCGGGGTTTGCTGGAGCGGCTGCTGGCAAGGTCCATGGTGCGCTGGTTACCGGAGGGACGCTTGCGTCGCAGTGCCTTGGCCGTGGGCGTAAGCCTGGCAACTCTGGGCACCATTGCCGGCTCGGTATCGCTGCTGCGCTGGGGCGTTGAAAGCAGTGCGCAACTGGGTTCGGACCTGGCCAGCCTGACCGACCATATTCTTGCCCTGGTGGTGTTCAGCGCCTTCATTACCGGCCTTGGCCGGGCACTGTTGATGTTGCAGCGTCCCTCCTGGCGTTTGCCGGCGATTGCCGACGAAGTGGCCGAGGCCCTGGGCTGGTTCCCCAAGGTGCTGGCACTGGCCTTGATGGTGATGATGACCCTGGAGCGGGTCAACAGTGTGATCGGCGTCAGCCTGGCCCTGACCGTGGCGGTCAATGGCCTTACTGCACTGGTGGTGGCGTTGATTTTCGCCGGCGCCCTGATGACCTACCGCCGTGCTCGGCGTCGGCATGGCATTGACCGGGCGACGGGCCTGGCCGGCTTGATCCCGTTCGTGATGGTGGTGTGGCTAGCCGCGATCCTGCTATCGCTGATCACCGGGTACCTCACCCTGGCCTATTTCCTCACAGCCAAGCTGCTATGGGTAAGCCTGGTCGTCACGTGCGCCTACTTGCTCACAACGTTCCTGAGTGATCTGTGCGAAATGCTGCTCTCGCCTCGCCAACCGGGTGGCCTAGCGCTGGCCTCGACGCTGGGCCTGGCACCACGGCACCAGGCGCAGGCGAGCACGGTGCTCGCCGGCATTGGTCGCACCGTCGTGGTGATCCTGGCCCTGCTGCTGACCTTGATGCCGTCGGGCACCAGCCCCAGCGAACTGTTGCTGAGCCTGGGTGACTGGGATGGCACGGGCGGCAAGCTACTTGGCAACCTGAACATCGTGCCCCAGGACATCGTGCTGGCGCTTGGCATACTGGTAGGCGGGATGCTGGCCATTCGTGTGGTCAAGCGCTGGTTGAGTGAGCGCCTGCTGCCGGAAACCGACATGGACGCCGGCATGCGCGCTTCGCTGGTCACCCTGGTGGGTTACCTGGGCTTCCTGTTCCTGGCCATGCTGGTGATGTCGACCCTGCACATCAACCTCACCAGCCTGACCTGGGTGGTGAGTGCCTTGTCGGTCGGTATCGGCTTCGGCCTGCAGCAGATCGTGCAGAACTTCATCTCCGGCCTGATCCTGCTCACCGAACGCCCGGTCAAGGTGGGTGACTGGGTGAGCCTGGCGGGTGTCGAGGGGGATATCCGTCGCATCAACGTGCGCGCCACCGAGATACAGATGTCGGATCGCTCCACCGTGATCGTCCCTAACTCGCAGTTCATCTCCCAGAACGTGCGCAACGTGACCATGGGCAATGCGCTTGGCGTGGTCGGTATTACCCTGACCTTGCCCCTGGACACCGACGCCAACCGGGTCCGTGAGCTGCTGCTGACCGCCTTCCAGGAGCACGAGGCTATCCTCGATGCACCGGCGCCGTCGGTGTCGTTCAAGGACCTGACCAATGCCGGCATGGTGATTGGCGTCAGTGGTTATGTGGCAGGGCCGCGGTTGGTGGGCGGTGCCCGCAGTGACCTGCTGTTCACCATACTGGGGCGCCTGCGCGACGAAGGTATCGCCCTCTCTGCGCCGCAGAGCATGGTGCTGTTGCAGGATGGGCAGCGCTCGGGCGAAGCTGAAAACGACGCGTGAATCATGGGCTGCCTGGCAGCCCATCCTGACGTGCGTACACCACCAGCCGAAGGTGCCGATCTTCATCGACGGTCAGCGAGGTATGCTCGAACGGCTGGGCCTGCCCATCGATGACCAGTTGGCGCACGCCGCTGCAGGATGCGTGCACGTCGTGGGTGCGCCAGCCGGCCTTGAAGGCCGGCGAGACATGCTCCAGTTCGTCCACCAATGCGTGGATATCGGCTTCCTGCGTGGCCCGGGCGAAGTCGCGGCGAAAGCTTGCCAGCATCATTGGGGCCTGGCTGTCCCAGTCGTGCAAGCGCCCATGCATCGTCGGGTCGGTAAACAGCAGCCAGAGCAGGTTGCGGCGCTCAGGCGGGTGCGCGGCGAAGCCGAAGAGTGCGTCGGCTAGCTCATTGAACCCCAGTACATCCCAGCGCAGGTTGAGGACGAAGGCCGCGTGCGGCAGGTAGTGCATCAAACGCCTCACCAGCGGCGGCAAGACACACCAGGTCTTGCCTGGTTCTGCGGGGGGGGGGCGGGCATGTGCCAGCAGCTTTGCACTGGGTACGCTGCTGGTACTGGTGGTCTATTCCACATCCAGTTCCTTCTTTCTGTGCTTCGCCCTGCTGATGCAGAGCGGGCTGGGTCTGGATCCCTTCATGGCGGGCAGTATCTTCGCCCCCTGCAGTGTGGGTTTCGTGCTGGCATCCCTTGCTGCCCCGCGGCTGGTTGCGGGCTGAGGAACACGAGCGATCGTGGTAGGGGCCTTGCTGTATGCGCTGTCGATCGGGTTGCTGATTGCCCAGGTCCAGGCGGCAGGCGCACAGTTGGTGCCAGTTTGGCTGATCCCGGTACTGATCGTGGTAGGTGCGGGGCAGGGGTTGGTGATGACCCCTTTGCTCAACCTGGTACTGGCCCTGGTCGACGAAGCGAAGGCGGGCATGGCCTCGGGCGTGATCGCGACCGTGCAGCAGGTCGGTGCGGCGCTGGGGGTGGCCGTAGTTGGGATTTTCTTCGCGGCGGCGCTGCCAGGGGCGGAGGACTCATTCGTTCAGCCCGGTCAGTATGTGCATGGGTTTGTGGCCGGCATGCTCTACAACCTGGGTGCCGCAGTGATGGTGATCGTCTTGCTGGTGATGCTGGCAGGCGAGCAGCGGTGTCGGGGGAGGTGAGTAAGCTGCACGCACTGGCGCCGTGCTCCCGCTTTTTGCGGGCTTGAATAAAAACAGGAGCGTTCGGCAGATCATCAATTGGGCTGCTGAATGCTCCTGCTTGTCTACGCTGCAGTTAAGCGTCGATCAAACGTTGAAGCGGAAGTGCATCACGTCGCCATCTTTGACGATGTAATCCTTGCCTTCCAAGCGCCACTTGCCGGCTTCCTTGGCGCCGCTCTCACCCTTGTACTGGATGAAATCGTCATAGGCCACGACTTCGGCACGGATGAAGCCTTTCTCGAAGTCGGTGTGGATCACCCCGGCCGCTTGCGGGGCAGTGGCGCCTACGCGCACGGTCCATGCACGTACTTCCTGCACGCCGGCGGTGAAGTAGGTCTGCAGGTTCAGCAACTCGTAACCGGCACGGATCACACGATTCAGGCCAGGTTCTTCCAGGCCCAGGGCCTCGAGGAACATGTCCTTTTCTTCACCGTCGTCCAGCTCGGCGATTTCCGCTTCGATCTTGTTGCACACCGGTACGACCACCGCGCCTTCTTCCTCGGCGATGGCGTTCACCACATCAAGGTGCGGGTTGTTCTCGAAACCGTCTTCGGCGACGTTGGCAATGTACATCACCGGCTTGCTGGTCAGCAGGTGGAAGCTGCGGATCAGGGCCTTTTCGTCGGCGCTCATGTTCTTCATCAGGCTGCGCGCTGGCTTGCCTTCGGTGAAATGCGGGATCAGCTGTTCCAGAATGGCCTTCTGCGCCAGGGCTTCCTTGTCGCCACCCTTGGCGTTGCGGGCCACTTTCTGCAACTGCTTTTCGCAGCTGTCGAGGTCGGCAAAGATCAGTTCTAGGTCGATGATCTCGATGTCGCGCTTGGGATCGACGCTGTTGGAAACGTGAATCACGTTCTCGTCTTCGAAGCAGCGCACCACGTGGGCGATGGCGTCGGTCTCGCGGATGTTGGCGAGGAACTTGTTGCCCAGGCCTTCGCCTTTCGAAGCACCGGCCACCAGGCCTGCAATGTCGACGAATTCCATGGTGGTAGGCAGGATGCGGTTGGGCTTGACGATTTCAGCCAGCGCATTGAGGCGCGCATCGGGCATGGGCACGATACCGCTGTTCGGCTCGATGGTGCAGAAAGGGAAGTTCTCTGCCGCGATGCCAGACTTGGTCAGGGCGTTGAACAGGGTGGACTTGCCGACGTTGGGCAGGCCGACGATGCCGCAATTGAAACCCATGGGTATTCCCCTCTCTAAAGGAAATCAGGCCTTCTGGCTGTGCAGCTCGCGCATCGCCTTGGCGAAGTCGCCAGCGAGCACGTCCGGCAGCACACCGAGGGCAAAGTCGATGCTGGCGTCGAGCTTCTCCTGCTCGGCGCGCGGTGCGCGGCCCAGGACGAAGTTGGAGACCAGCTTGGCATCACCTGGGTGGCCAATACCGAGCCGCAGGCGATGGAAGTCGTTCTGGTTGCCGAGCTGCGCGATGATGTCGCGCAGGCCGTTGTGCCCGCCATGGCCGCCGCCGCGCTTGAGCTTGGCAACCCCGGGAGGCAGGTCGAGTTCGTCATGTGCCACCAGGATGGCCTCCGGTTTAATCCGGAAGAAATTGGCCAACGCCGCCACGGACTGGCCGCTACGGTTCATGTAGGTGGTGGGGATCAGCAGGCGAACATCGTTGCCCTGATGGCTGAATTTAGCCGTCAGGCCGAAATATTTCTTGTCAGCGGTCAGCGAGATGCGCTGGGCGCTGGCAATGCGTTCAACGAAAAGAGCCCCTGCGTTATGCCGGGTCTGTTCGTATTCGGGGCCGGGGTTACCCAGGCCGACGATCAACTGGATGGCGGTCACGTCAGGGGCTCTTCCTTGGAGTTGGTGGGTTACAGGGCGCGCGGCACTGTAACCCGATCAACGCCGGCGTGCGAGTGGATTACTCGGCAGCGCCTTCTTCCTCAGCTTCAGCGGACACGCGTGGTGCGTGAACGTTGGCAACTGCTTTGTCATCACCGTGGGCCAGAGCGACGAACTCTACGCCTTTCGGAGCTTTCAGGTCCGACAGGTGGATGATGGTGCCGATTTCAGCATTGGCCAGGTCGACCTCGATGAATTCAGGCAGGTCTTTGGCTTCGCAGGAAACTTCCAGCTCCGACTCAACGTGCGAAACTTCGCCGCCTTTCTTGACCGGGCCTTCTTCGTTGATGAAGTGAACCGGTACCTTGGCGGTCAGTTTCTGGCCAGCAACGACGCGGATGAAGTCGGCGTGCATGATGAACTGCTTGGCCGGGTGGCGCTGCATGGCCTTGATGATGACGTTCTGCTTGACGCCGTCAACGTTCAGTTCGATGACGTGGCTGAAGGCCGCTTCGTTTTCGAACAGCTTGGTGATTTCCTTGGCCACGATGGTCAGGGATTGAGCTTCTTTATCACCACCGTAGACTACGGCTGGGATGCTGGCGGAGTGACGCAGGCGGCGGCTCGCACCTTTCCCCAGGTCAGTACGCGCTTGGGCGTTCAGAGTGAAATCAGTCATTTTGTTTCTCCAAAATAGCCCCCCGAGGGCGTTTGCGACCAGCGCCAACGGGGATGGCAAAAAAGCCCCGCCCCAGCAGATGTGCTGGGGCGGGGCGCTTTTCGTCAGCGTGCGTTCCGCTTAGCGGAACATCGCGCTGATCGATTCTTCGTTGCTGATGCGGCGAACCGCTTCGGCGACAACCGGTGCGATATCCAGCTGGCGGATACGGTCACAGGCTTGAGCAGCGGCGGACAGCGGAACGGTGTTGGTCACCACCAGCTCGTCCAGTACCGACTTCTCGATGTTCTCGATCGCGCGGCCCGACAGGACAGGGTGCGTGCAATAGGCGTAAACCTTGGCAGCGCCGTGCTCTTTCAGGGCTTTGGCCGCATGGCACAGGGTGCCGGCGGTGTCGACCATGTCGTCTACCAGGATGCAGGTGCGCCCTTCGACGTCGCCGATGATGTGCATCACTTCGGAGTGATTGGCCTTTTCACGGCGTTTGTCGATGATACCCAGGTCGACACCCAGGGACTTGGCGACAGCGCGTGCGCGCACGACACCACCGATGTCCGGGGAGACAATCATCAGGTTCTCGAAACGCTGGTCTTCGATATCGTCGACCAGTACGGGCGAACCGTAGATGTTGTCGACCGGGATATCGAAGAAACCCTGGATCTGGTCAGCGTGCAGGTCGACGGTGAGTACACGGTCGATACCCACGACAGTGAGCATGTCAGCGACGACTTTGGCGCTGATGGCTACACGTGCCGAACGCGGACGGCGGTCCTGGCGGGCGTATCCGAAGTAAGGAATCACGGCGGTGATTCGGGAAGCTGAGGAGCGGCGGAAGGCGTCGGCCATCACTACCAGTTCCATCAGGTTATCGTTGGTCGGTGCACAGGTCGGCTGAATAATGAAGACGTCTTTACCGCGGACATTTTCATTGATCTCAGTGCTGATCTCGCCGTCGGAGAATTTACCGACAGAGACGTCACCGAGAGGGATATGCAGCTGACGTACGACACGCCGAGCCAGATCGGGGTTAGCGTTCCCCGTAAAGACCATCATCTTGGACACGCGCAGTACCTGAAGGCTGAGGGTATACCTGGATGAGTATAAGGAAAATGGCAGGGGCGGCTGGATTCGAACCAACGCATGGCAGGATCAAAACCTGCTGCCTTACCGCTTGGCGACGCCCCTGTATCTGTTGCTGCGAGC
Organism: Pseudomonas sp. KCJK9111; assembly: GCF_046231935.1. Lineage (NCBI taxonomy): Bacteria > Pseudomonadati > Pseudomonadota > Gammaproteobacteria > Pseudomonadales > Pseudomonadaceae > Pseudomonas > Pseudomonas sp. KCJK9111. The sequence continues at coordinate 26,186 of NZ_JBJJMO010000055.1, forward strand.
GCTAGGCACTCGACTTCTTGACCAGACTTTGCAGCTTGCGATGCAACATCGAAATATTGCTTCCTTTCGCCACAAACCCTGTTTGGGTCGCTGAAAGAAGGGCCAGAACTTTATCAGCTTCGGCTTTGCTTGGGAAGGCCCCAAACACACAACTTCCAGTTCCGGTTAGTCGAGCCTCTGTGAATTTTCCCAGTGCGTTCAGCGCGTTGCGAACTTCCGGGTAATTCTGCTCTACCACCGGTTGGCAGTCATTTCGACTGTTTCCCTTGGGAACGGGGCGCATCTTAAGGGGGAGAGAATCACGTGTCAACTGCGGATGTGAAAAAATTTCTGCTGTGCTTACAGACACTTGCGGAACCAGCACCACATACCAGGGTTGTTCCGGATCGACCGGCGTGAGCTGTTCGCCCACACCCTGGGCAAAGGCGGCATGACCGCGCACGAATACCGGTACATCGGCACCCAGGCCGAGGCCCAGGGCAGCCAGGCGATCTTCGTCCCAATCCAGTTGCCACAGGCGGGCAAGGCCAAGCAGGGTGGTGGCGGCATCCGAGCTGCCGCCGCCGATGCCACCGCCCATCGGCAGCACCTTGTCAAGCCAGATGTCCGCGCCCAGGGGCGTACCCGATTGGACCTGCAGCTGGCGAGCGGCACGCACGATCAGGTTGCTGTCATGGGGAACGGTATCGAGGTCGCTGTGCAGGCGGATCATGCCGTCCTCACGCACAGCGAAGCTTAGCTCGTCGCCGTGGTCGAGAAACTGGAAGACCGTTTCCAGCTCGTGGTAGCCATCGGCACGGCGGCCAATGATGTGCAGCCACAGGTTCAGCTTGGCCGGCGCGGGCAGGGTAAGCGCTTGCATCGACTCAGTGCCCCAGCTGGCGGGGCTGCCAGTCCTTGACCACCAGGGTCACGTCCAGGTCCTTGCCGTGCAGCTTGAGGCGTTCGGGCAGCCAGTAACCGTTATGTTCGGCATAGCTCAGGTACTCGACCTGCCAGCCGTCCTGTTCAAGGCTGGCCAGGCGGCTGTCGCCGTCGAGGGTCAGCTTGCTCTTGGTGTCCGGCGCTGGCAGGCCGCGCACCCACCAGACTAGGTGGGAAACAGGCAGCTTCCAGCCCAGTTGCTCTTCCAGCAGCGCTTCGGGGCTGGTGGCTTCGTAGCGGCCCTGGTTGGCCACTTCCAGCACCACGGCGTCAGGCCGGCCGGTCAGGCGTGCGGCCCCACGGCCCAGCGGCCCGGCCAGGCGAATGTCGAAGTAGTCCTGGCGCTGCAGCCAGAACAGGGTGCCACTGCCCGAGTCGCGTGGGGCACGGATGCCCACCTTGCCGTTGATCTGCCAGCCGTCGAGGCTGCTCAACTGCTGTTTGTGGGCACGCCACTGCTGTGGGTCGCCGTGGCCCTGCAAGGCTTCGCGGCTGCCAATGCCGGCACAGCCAGCCAGGAGGGCGATGAGGGTAAAGGTTACGAAATGGCGCAATAGCATGGTCTTAAAGGGTCTCGGATCCGGTCAGGCGTAGGAGGGTCTTGCGCAGCACAGGGCTGTCGGCCTGGGCTTCGAAGCCCTTGGCCCACACCTGGCGGGCCTCGCGCCGCTTGCCGTTGGCCCACAGCACCTCGCCCAGGTGGGCGGCAACTTCATGGTCGGGGAAACTGGCGAAGGCCTGGCGCAGGTAATCCTCTGCTTTGTCGAGGTTGCCCAGGCGATAGTTCACCCAGCCCAGGCTGTCGAGCACTGCTGGATCGTCCGGGGTCAGCTGATGCGCCTCGTCGATCAGGGCCTGGGCTTCGGCGTAACGGGTAGTGCGGTCGGCCAGGGTATAGCCAAGGGCATTCAGGGCCATGGCGTTTTCCGGCTCGCGGGCAATGATGGCGCGCAGGTCCTTTTCCATCTGGGCCAGGTCATCGCGCTTTTCGGCGAGCATGGCACGGGTGTAGAGCAGGTTGAGGTCGTCCGGGTAGCGCTGGATGGCTTGTTGCAGCACCTGGTTGGCCTGGGCGTCCTTGTTGTTGTTGCTGTAGCTTTCCGATTCGATCAGGAACAGCTGGATCGCGTAGTCGGGCTGGACTTCGCGGGCTTCGGCGAGCAGGCGAGAGGCTTCGGTGCCGCGGCCGTTGGCGATCAAGATGTCGGCCTGGCGCAGTTGCGCGGCCAGGTAGTCGGGCCCTGGCCCTACCAGGGCGTACTGGCGCAGGGCACCTGCCGGGTCGTGGCGTTCTTCGCGGATGCGGCCAAGGTTCAGGTGCGCGGCATCGGTGTTGCTGTCGCGTTCGACCAACTCCTGCAGGTAGCCTTCGGCTTCATCCCACTCCTTGTTTTCAAGGCACACCAGCGCCAGGGAATAGCGCAGCTCGTCGTCCTCGGGATACTGCTGGACCAGGCTGACGAATTCGCCCTTGGCGTCGGCGATGCGGTCCTGTTCGACCAGGGTCCGGGCATAGGTCAGGCGCAGGCGCTTGTCGTCGGGGTTTTCGCGAATCGCCTTGCGCAGCAGGGGGAGGGCTTCTGGACCACGGTCCAGGGCTTGCAGCAAGCGAGCGCGCAACAGGATCGGTGCAATTTCGCCGTTTTGTGGCGCGTGCGATTCGAGCAGTTCGAGCGCCTCTTCGGCCTTGCCGTCCTGATTCAGCAGCAGGGCCTTGCCGAAGATCAACTGACCGTTGTCAGGGTACTTGACCAACAGGCGTTCGAAGCTCTGCAGCAGGCCGTCACGTGTGCTCTGGTCGGTTTCGGCAGCCGACAGGGCCAGAAAATCGAAATGGGTATCGCCCTGGCCTTGCAGGACCTTTTCCATATAGGCCATGGCGTCGTCATAGCGGCCTGCACGGGCCAGCTGAATGGCGGCGGCGCGTTGCGCATCGAGGTTCTGCGGGTCGTTGCGGGCCCAGATGAGAGCGTTGTCCAGCGCAGGTTCATCGGCGCCCAGGTATTCGGCGATACGGTAGGCGCGTTCGGAGACGCCAGGATCCTGGGTTCGCGCGGCCTCATCGGTGTAGTTGGCCAGGGCGATGTCGAAGCGATTGCGTTGCCCGGCAAGCTCGGCTACCAACAGGTTATAGAGCGTATCCTGCTTGAACGAGCCGTACACAGCGGGCTTCTCGGCTTCGGGTTTGCCGGCGTCGGCAGCAGCAGGCTCGGCCTTGTGCGCGGGCAGGCTCTGGCAGCCCTGGAGCAGGGCGAAGGCAAGCAGCAATGCGTAGGGTTTGTTCATAGAGGGCTTATAAGGAGACTCACCGGCGGTTGGGGCATGATGACACAAGCGCGGTGGCAAACCCACCGGGCCAAGGTATGAAGCGGATCCTTCGTTTATGAAGACCGCGACATTAGGATGTGGTTCGGCTTGCAGCGCGGGAGGTGGCCTGGTCGGCGGGCCAAGGGCTTGTGCGTAGCCATCGCGCAAGCGCTTGCTGCTGCCAAGCCCGTAGCATACCTGCATCCATCCCATTCCCGTGCTTTGCTTCTAAGCGCGCGGTAGCTCAGGCGCCGCAGATCGCGACTTCAGG
>NZ_JBJJMO010000056.1:0-29372 GCF_046231935.1 Pseudomonas sp. KCJK9111
AAGATCAAAAGCAAGATCAAAAGCCAAAGCCAAAGCCAAAGCCAGATCAAGAGCAAGAGCAAGAGCAAGAGCAAGAGCAAGAGCAAGATCAAGAGCAAGAGCAAGAGCAAGAGCAAAGCCCCCTAAATCCTGCCCCCGGCCAAGCGTCTCTCAAGCGACTACCGCCCATTCGCTTGCTTGCGAGGATTCACCATGTCCACCGCTACCAGCCTTGCTCAGGTCCCACCGGCCACCACCCCGCACCCCCTATACGAATTCACCGATTCGCCCCTGCTGCACCGCCAGCAGCAACAGGAATCCAATGCCCGCAGCTACCCCCGCCGTATCCCGCTGGCGCTCAAGCGCGCCCGTGGCATTTATGTCGAGGACGTCGAAGGCCGCCAGTTCATCGATTGCCTGGCCGGTGCCGGTACGCTGGCGCTGGGCCACAACCACCCCGTGGTCGTCGAAGCCATCCAGCGCGTGCTGGCCGATGAACTCCCCCTGCACACCCTGGACCTGACCACCCCAGTCAAGGACCGCTTCGTCCAGGACCTGTTCGCCGTGCTGCCCGAAGCACTGCGCCGTGAAGCCAAGGTGCAGTTCTGTGGCCCGACCGGTACCGATGCGGTGGAGGCCGCGCTCAAGCTGGTGCGCAGCGCCACCGGCCGCAGCACGGTCCTGACCTTCCAGGGCGCCTACCACGGCATGAGCCAAGGGGCACTCAGCCTGATGGGTAGCCTGGGTCCCAAGCAGCCCCTGGGCGCATTGCTGGGCAGCGGCGTGCAGTTCATGCCATACCCCTACGACTACCGCTGCCCGTTCGGCCTGGGCGGCGAGGCGGGGGTGAAGGCCAACCTGCACTACCTGGAAAACCTGCTGCTCGACCCCGAAAGCGGGGTGCCGCTGCCAGCCGCGGTGATTCTGGAAGTGGTACAGGGCGAAGGCGGCGTGATACCCGCCGACATCGAGTGGCTCAAGGGCGTACGGCGCATCACCGAGCAGGCGGGTGTTGCGCTGATCGTCGATGAAATCCAGAGCGGTTTCGCCCGTACCGGACGCATGTTCGCCTTCGAACACGCCGGTATCGTGCCAGACGTCATCACCCTATCCAAGGCCATCGGTGGCAGCCTGCCCCTGGCCGTGGTGGTCTACCGCGACTGGCTCGACACCTGGAAGCCAGGCGCCCATGCCGGCACCTTCCGCGGCAACCAGATGGCCATGGCCGCAGGGTCTGCCGTGCTCGAATACCTGGTCGAGCACCGCCTGGCCGACCATGCCGAGGCCATGGGTCAGCGCCTGCGCGGGCATTTGCAGCGCCTGCAGGCAGATTATCCGCAGTTGGGGGATATCCGTGGTCGGGGGTTGATGCTGGGCGTGGAATTGGTCGATCCGCAAGGCATGGCAGACGCCCAGGGGCACCCGCCAGCCAACCGCGAACTGGCCCCGCGCGTACAGCGCGAGTGCCTCAAGCGAGGCCTGATCCTGGAACTCGGTGGCCGCCACGGAGCAGTGGTGCGTTTCCTGCCACCCTTGATCATCAGCGACGAGCAGGTCGACGAGGTCGCTCAGCGCTTCGCCGCTGCCGTGGCCGCAGCGGTCTGAGTCCAGGCGGGGGCCGCGTGCCCCCGGCTTTGCCCCTTCAGTCCAGGGATCTGCCTGCGCGCCAGTAGCCCATCAGGGTCAGCCATTGACGTGGCAACCCGCGCTCCTTGATCAAATGGCGACGGATGGCCATGACTGTGGCCGACTCGCCCGCCACCCAGGCGTGGAACACGCTGCAGGCCGTACTGGCCTGTTCCCACAGAATGCGCGTGTCGATATCGATATCCTCCAGCCTGGCCTTGGGCACTGCGTGCCCCTGGGGCAGTCGGGCCAGTTCACGCACGGCATGCAGCATGGCCTGGCCCTGCTCGCAGTTCAAAAGATCCCGTGGCAGCCAGTGCAGCTCAACGCCGCTGCCGTGACGCACCTCCAGGCAGTCGGCCTGCAAGGGCACTTCGATGAACGCCTGCACCGCCAGGTCCGGTTGCGTCACGGCCAGGGCTTCGAGGATGCCGGCAATCGCTGGCAGCGCCGTCTCATCCCCGACCAGCAACACGTTGCGTACCCCTTGCGGCGGGTTCCACTCGTACCCACCAGGGTCTCCCGCATAGGCCAGGTTCGGTGCCAGCGTCTGCAGGCGATCTCCCGGCAGCGCCTGGGTAGCCCAGGCCGAGGCGGGGCCGTTGACACCGTGCAAGACGAAATCCACGTCCACCTCCAATGCCTCTGGGCGCAGCGCGCGCAAGGTGTAGGTACGCATCGGTGGGCGCTGCTCGGCAGCGAGCGCGCTGTGGGCGGCCTTCCAGTGCTGGTCGGCGGGCAGTTGCGCAAGGGACCCATCGGGCGCCGGGAAGAACAGCTTCACCCGCTGGTCCGGTGCCAGGGTGGTCATCTGCGCCACGTCGGGGCCGGTGAACACCAGCCGGGTGAGCGAGGGGGTAAGGGTCAGGCGGCGGCTGAGCACCAGGTCGAACAGGCGGTAGGGCTGGGCTTGGCGCCTGGCGCCGCCAATCAGACGGCGCAGGCTTTGCTGGAGGGTTTGGGTCATGCGGGCTGGGCTGGGCATGGGGCGTTCTCGTGCAGACGTCTTTGCTGAGAAACGAGCCGACGCCCAGGCAAATTAACCGCGCCTTACCAACCGCGACCGGAGTTCACCCAGAAGTTGACCGACAGCGAGGTGGACACCGACTCCACCTGGTGGAACCAACCCTCGGGCAAGAACAGCAGGTCGCCGGCTTGCAGCACCACACGCAGGAACGGCACATCGCGGGCGGCCGGGAAACGCTGGTAGTCGGCGGCATCGGGGTTGAAGTCGCAGCCGTCCAGGCCACCCTTGGGGCTGGTCGACCAGGTGCCCAGCGCCGGACGGTGATGCGGGGCGGCAAGGATGAACGACTTCTGCCCCCAGACCTGGGCGAACAGGTTGTCGGTGTCATCCCGGTGCAAGGGTGTGAGCGTGCCCTTGGGCCCAATCCAGATGCGCGGCGCGATGTAGCGCGAACGCTCGAAGTAGTCGGGGAAGCGGATCAGCGCCAGGAGCTTTTCCGGGACGATGTTGTTGCCCATGTAGGCCGGGGTTTCACCCGGTTTGGCCGGCGTGTCCAGCGAGGCAATGAAATCGGCCATGGAGGTTGAGCGAAAGTCGCGGTCGGTGGAGAAGGTTTTCTTCACATAATCGCCGTGGCGGGTGATGCCTTGCAGCTCGGCAAAGTGCGCGATGGACGCCTCACGCCCCATGCTGAACAGCGGCCAGTCGTGCAGGGCATCGCTCATCACCACCGGCATGCCCAGCGGCAGGTACTCCCGGGCAAAACGCTCGGCTGACAGCTGCGCCCGCGGCAGGCGGGGTACCTCACGCAGCACAGGCTGCGCTGCCGATACACGTTCGCTGATGCGTGCAGGCGTGGGGTAGCGTTGATTCATGGCCACCTTGCTGGCCGAAGTACCTTGCCGCGCGCTGTTGATGATCTGCGGCAGCAGCGTGGCCAGGCCCATGTTGCCGGTGATCTTCAGCCGCGCACTGGCGAACAGTTCCTCGACATTGGCCGTGCCGCCCATGATCCCGAGAAAGTCGCGTTCGGCCACCTCGATGGTGACGTCCGGCGCGGCGTGGCGGCCAACACCGGTGCGGCTCTGCTCGCGCACCTCCGACCAGAAGGCCCGGTCATGGGCGAAGACGAACTGGTAGACGCCCTCGATGCCCACGCCATGGGCATTGGCGAACAGCCTGCTGAGAATGCTCTGAAGGTCCACGGTCAACCCCTGTCGATCTGTCGTTGTGCAGGGTTAACGAGCGATACGAGCACCGATTTAACCGGCGCCTCACCGGCATGCCTGGCGCCAGCGCCTAAGCTGCGCGGCTAATTTTCTCGCGTCTTCCTACGTCCCGTAGGGATAGCCGAGCCAACGCTCGATACCCAACTGTATGGAAGGTCGCAGATGAATGCCGATAAGTCCCTCAAGCTTGCCCGCCGTTTCATAGAGCTGCCAGTGGACAAGCGTCATCTGTTTCTGGATGGCCTGCGCGCCGAAGGCATCGACTTTTCCCAATTCCCCATCGCTGCCGACGTGCAGGTCCCGGACCGCGATGCACTGTCGTATGCCCAGCAGCGCATGTGGTTCCTCTGGCAGCTGGACCCGCGCAGCGGTGCCTACAACCTGCCCAGCGCCGTGCGCTTGAGCGGGCCTTTGAACGTGGCGGCGCTGGAGCAGGCCTTTGCTTGCCTGGTGGAGCGCCACCAGAGCCTGCGCACGGTGTTTGCCGAAGGCGCAGACGGCCAGGTCCGGCAGGTGGCTGCCAAACACCCGGTGCACGTTGCCAAGCACAGCCTGGTTGAGCTGGACGCCGATGCCCAGGCGCGCCGTGTGCGCGAGCTGGCCGAACAAGAGGCGCTGCAACCCTTCGATCTGGCCGTCGGCCCCTTGATGCGCGTGAGCTTGCTGACGCTTGGGGCGCAGGAGCATGTGCTGCTGTTGACCCTGCACCACATCGTGTCCGATGGCTGGTCGATGAACGTGCTCATCGACGAGTTCGTCCAGGCCTATCAGGCCTTTGCCGCAGGCGTTGAACCCGCGCTGCCGGCCTTGCCTGTCCAGTACATGGACTACGCCCTGTGGCAACGCAAGTGGCTGGAGGCCGGTGAGCAGGCGCGGCAGTTGGACTACTGGCGCGAGCAGTTGGGCGATGAGCAGCCGTTGCTGGAGCTTGCCACCGATTTTCCACGCCCGGCGGTGGCCAGCCAGCGCGGCCAGCGTCACGAGCTGGTCATCGATCCCGCCCTGGCGGAGCAACTGCGGGCCCTGGCGCGCCAGCACAACGTGACCTTGTTCATGGTGTTGCTGGCAGCATTCAATGTGCTGTTGTACCGCCACACCGGCCAGACCGATCTGCGCATCGGCGTGCCCGTGGCCAACCGCAATCGGGCCGAGGTCGAAGGCTTGATCGGTCTGTTCGTCAACACCCAGGTGCTGCGCACCTGCCTGCAAGGGCAGCAGTCGGTCGCCAGCCTGCTGGGCGCCGTGAAACAGACCGCCGCCGGTGCCCAGGCGCACCAGGACCTGCCCTTCGAGCAGTTGGTCGAGGCCCTGGACCTTGACCGCAGCCTGAGCCATAACCCGCTGTTCCAGGTGATGTACAACCACTTGCCGAACGTTGCCGATATCGAGGTGATGACGGTGGGCGAGGGGTTGGAGCTGCACCCTCTGGAGGCGAGCAGCCGCCCCACGCCCTTCGACCTGACCCTCACCACCTTCGAGCGCGGTGGCCACCTGCATGCCTCGCTGACCTACGCCAGCGAGCTGTTCGAGCCGGCCACCATCGCGCGTATGGCCGGGCACTGGCTGCAGCTGCTGCAAGCGATGAGCGAGGATGCCGACCAGCCACTGGACCAACTGCCTTTGCTCGATGCCCATCAGACGGCGCTTTTGCACCAGCAGGCCACGGGCCCGCAGGCACCGGCAGCGCCGTCGGCATTGGAGATGTTCGAGGCCCAAGTGCAGCGCGTTCCCGATGCCCTGGCGCTGACATTCGCTGGGCAACGCCTGAGCTACGCCGAGTTGGATGCCCGCGCCAACGCGCTGGCCCTGCAACTGGTCGAGCTGGGCGTCGGTGCTCAGGTGTGCGTCGGCCTGGCCGCCGGGCGCTCGTTGGAAATGGTGATCGGCCTGCTGGCCGTGTGGAAGGCCGGGGCGGCCTATGTACCGTTGGACCCGGCATTCCCGGCCCAGCGGCTGGCCTACATGATCGAAGACAGCCGGGTCGGCGTGCTACTGACCCAGCAGGCGCTGCAAGCCAGCCTGCCGCAGCTCGCCGGGGTGACGACCCTGTTGCTCGACCCCGCTCGCCCTGAAGTCAGTGCGCGGGGCCCACAGCGGCCAATCGACGCGGCCGAGTTGGCCTACGTCATCTACACCTCCGGTTCCACCGGCACCGCCAAGGGTGTGGCCGTCAGCCACGCCGCCCTGGGCAACTACCTGCAAGGCATTTTCCAGACCCTGCCGCTGCAGGGCGCCAGCAGCATGGCGGTGGTCTCCACCCTGGCGGCGGACCTGGGGCATACCGTGCTGTTCGGCGCGCTGTGCTCCGGGCACTCGCTGCACATCATCGAGCAGGACGTGGCCCTCGACCCGCAGCGCTTCGGCGCCTACATGCAGGGCCATGGCATCGACGTGCTGAAAATCGTGCCGTCGCACCTGGAGGCGCTGCTGGGCGCTGACCAACCGCAACAGGTGCTGCCTGCCCGCTGCCTTGTGCTTGGTGGCGAGGTCTGTTCGCCTGCACTGATCGAACGCCTGCGCGCCCTGGGCCGCTGCGACATCATCAACCACTACGGCCCGACCGAAACCACCGTCGGCGTACTGACCCAGAACCTCAGCGCGGCAGACAGCCCCATCGTGCTGGGCCGGCCATTGCCCAACACCAGCACCCAGGTGCTCGATGCCGGCCTGCAACGCCAGGCGCCGGGCAGCCACGGCGAGTTGTACATCGGCGGCGCCGGCCTTGCCCGTGGATACCAGAACCGCCCGGGCATGACCGCCGAACGCTTCGTGCCCGATCCCTTCGGCGCACCGGGTGCGCGCCTGTATCGCACAGGCGACCGGGTGCGTCGTCTGCCCTCGGGCGAGCTGGCGTTCCTTGGCCGTGTCGACCGCCAGGTCAAGCTGCGCGGCTACCGCATCGACCTGGATGAAGTGCTGCTGGCCCTGCGTGCGGCGCCCCAGGTGCGCGACGCGGCCGTGCTGCTGGTGGGCGAAGCGGCCCATGCGCAACTGGTGGCCTATGTGGTCTATGCGGACACTGACGCGCAGGCGCAACTGGAGGCCTGGCTGCAAGCGCGCCTGCCTGATTACATGCTGCCCAGCACCTACCAAGCCCTGGCCGTCATGCCCCTGACCGCCAACGGCAAGCTCGACACCCGCGCGCTGCCTCAGCCGACCCAGGCGCGTGCCGCCGCTGCCCACGTGCCACCTGTGACCGAGCGAGAACACGCCCTGGCGGGTATCTGGGAACAGGTGCTCAAGGTGCCGGCAGTAGGGCTTGGCGACAACTTCTTCAGCCTGGGGGGCCACTCGTTGCTGGCCGTGCAGATCGTCTCGCGGGTGCGCCGCCAACTGGGGCTCGACCTGCCGCTGCGGGCCATGTTCGACACGGCCAACCTGGGTGAACTGGCCCAGGCGCTGGAGCACTGCGAGCGCTACCGCGAACAGACGGCCATTGCGGCACTGCCGCGCAGCGAGCGCCTGCCGGCGTCATTCGCCCAGCAGCGTCAATGGCTGTACTGGACCCTGCAGCCCCAGAGCACCGCCTACCACACCCCGCTGGCCGTGCGGCTGCAGGGCGAGCTTGATCGCCAGGCCTTGCAGCGGGCGATGGACACCTTGCTGGCACGGCACGAAGCCTTGCGCACCACGTTCGTCCAGGAGGATGGCCAGCTTTATCAGCAGGTGCAGCCGGCCGGGGCGGTGGACCTGCAATGGACGGCCTTGCCCGATGCCAGCCAACCCCAGCTGGAGCTTGCGGTGCGCGCCGAAATCACGCGCCTGTTCGACCTGCACCAGGGGCCCCTGATGCGGGTCAAGGTGATCGAGCGCGCAATGGACGAATGGGTGCTGGTGCTGACGCTGCACCACATTACCTCCGACGGCTGGTCCATGAGCCTGTTGGTGCACGAGTTCGTCGAGCTCTACAGCGCCTTCAATGCCGGCCATACATGCGCCTTGCAACCGCTGGCAGTGCAATACGCCGACTACGCCCACTGGCAGCGCCAGTGGCTGGCCCAAGGCGAGATGCAGCGGCAGCAGGCCTATTGGGTCGAACGCCTTGGGGGTGAACCGGTGGTGCTGTCGCTGCCGACCGATCACCCGCGCACGGCGCAGCTCAGCGACCGTGGCGGGCGCCTTGACCTGCACCTGCCGCAGGACCTGGAGCGTCAGGTACGCGAGCTGGCCCAGGCCCAGGGCGTCACCTTGTTCCAGCTGTTCCTGGGTAGCTTCGCCTTGCTGTTGCAACGCCACAGCGGCCAGCCGGACTTGCGCATCGGGGTGCCGGTGAACAACCGCAACAGCCAGGAGCTGGAGGCGGTGGTGGGCTTTTTCGTCAACACCCTGGTCATGCGCTTGTGCCCGCAACCTGAGCAGTCGGCAGGCCATTGGCTGCAGACGGTCAAGGAGGTGACGTTGTCGGCCCAGGCCAACCAGGACCTGCCGTTCGACCGCCTAGTGGAAGTGCTCAACCCCCAGCGCGCGCTGAATCACAACCCGCTGTTCCAAGTGATGTACAACCACCTGAGCACGGTCGGCGCCACTGCCACTGGCACCAGCCTGCCGGGTTTGCAGGCCCGCGAACTGCAGCTTGACGGCGGCGGCGCGCAGTTCGAGTTGTCCCTTGAGACCCTGGAAACGCCGCAGGGCATCTCCGTGGCCCTGGTGTACGCCGCCGACCTGTTCGAAGCCGCCACCATCGAGCGTATGGCCGCTCACTGGCAGACCCTGCTGCGCGGCATGGTTGCCTGCCCTGCACAGGCCATAGGCGAGCTGCCGATGCTCGCTGCCAGTGAACAGCAAGGCCTGCGCACCTGGAACCAGACCGCGCAGCGTTACCCCGACGAATACTGTGTCCACCGCCTGATCGAGCAGCAGGCCCAGCGCAGCCCCGAGGCGAGCGCCGTGGTGTTCGGCGCACGTCATCTCACTTATCGCCAACTCAACAACGCCGCCAATGGCCTGGCCCTGCAGCTGATCGAGCGTGGCGTCGGCCCGGACGTGCTGGTAGGCATCGCCGCCGAGCGTTCGCTGGAGCTGGTCATCGGCCTGCTGGCCATCCTCAAGGCCGGGGGTGCCTACCTGCCGCTGGACCCGGACTACCCCGAGGAACGCCTGGCCTACATGATCGAGGACAGCCGCATGGCCTTGCTGCTGCATGCGCCAGGCCTGCGCCTGCCGGTGCCTGAAGGGCTGGCGACGCTTGAACTGCTGGCCCCGCAGGCAGACCCGGCCGACGTACCGAACCCGCATGTCGACCTGGCGCCGGAGCACCTGGCCTATGTGATCTACACCTCCGGCTCCACCGGCAAGCCCAAGGGCGCCGGCAACCGCCACGTGGCCCTGGCCAACCGCCTGTACTGGATGCAACAGGCCTATGAACTGACCGCTGCTGACCGGGTGCTGCAAAAGACCCCATTCAGCTTCGACGTGTCGGTGTGGGAGTTCTTCTGGCCGTTGATGACCGGCGCCCAACTGGTGGTGGCCGAGCCCGGCGCGCACCGCGACCCGGCGCAGCTGGTGGCGCTGATCGAGCAGCATGGCATCAGCACGCTGCACTTCGTGCCGTCGATGCTGCAAGTGTTTCTGCAATCGCCGGACCTGGACGGGTGCCACAGCCTGCGACGCATCCTGTGCAGTGGCGAGGCGCTGGCGCTCGATGCCCAGGCCCAGGTGTTCGCACGCCTGCCCAAGGCCGGCCTGTACAACCTGTACGGCCCGACCGAAGCCGCCATCGACGTTACCCACTGGACCTGCGTGGAGGAGGGCAGCGACAGCGTGCCCATCGGGCGCCCCATCGCCAACCTGTACACCCATGTGCTGGACGCGGCCCTGCAACCGGTGGTGCCGGGGGTAGCCGGTGAGTTGTACCTGGGTGGCGTAGGCCTGGCCCGTGGGTATCACCGCCGCCCAGCGCTGACCGCCGAGCGCTTCGTGGCAAGCCCTCTGGGTAATGGCGAGCGCTTGTACCGCACGGGTGACCTGGTGCGTTACCGCGCCGACGGCGTGCTGGAGTACCTCGGCCGCCTGGACCACCAGGTGAAGATCCGTGGCCAGCGCATCGAGCTGGGTGAAATCGAGGCGCGCCTGCTGGAGGTGGCCGGCGCGAGTGAAACCGTGGTCGTGGCCCGCCAGGATGCCCAAGGCCAGCACCTGGTCGGCTACGTGGCCGACGCGTGCGCGCCTGCTGATCTTGCCGCCTGGCACGCCCAGCTCAAGGCCCGGCTGGCCGAGACCTTGCCGGCCTACATGGTGCCTTCGCACCTGGTGTGGCTGCCGGCAATGCCCTTGAGCCCCAACGGCAAGCTGGACCGCAAGGCCTTGCCTGCGCCTGATCTTGATCAAGCCCGGCAGGCTTTCCAGGCACCGAGCACTGAGCTCGAATGCACCGTTGCAGCCATCTGGCGCCAGGTGTTGCACCTGGAGCAGGTAGGCATGGCCGATCATTTCTTCGACCTGGGCGGGCATTCGCTGCTCGCCACCCAGGTGATTTCGCGTGTTGCCCAGGAACTGGACCTGGAGGTGCCACTGGCGCTGCTGTTCGAACACAGCACCCTGCACGCCTTCACCCAGGCCGTGAGCGCCCTGCAAGGCCACCGCGTCGCGCCGATTGCCCCGGTGGACCGCAACCAGCCACTGCAGCTGTCGTTCGCCCAGGAGCGGCAGTGGTTCCTCTGGCAGCTGGAACCGCACAGCAGCGCCTATCACATCCCCATGGCCCTGCGCTTGCGAGGCGAGTTGGACCTGCAGGCGCTGGAAGACAGCTTCAACCTGTTGGTGCAGCGTCACGAAAGCCTGCGTACCACCTTCATCCAGGAGCAGGCGCAGGTTCGTCCGGTCATCCACGCCCACTGGCGTTTGCCTGTGCCGGTGCACTCCGTTGCGGGCCAAGACGAGGAGGGCGCAGCGATCCAGGGCTTCCTCCAAGTCCAGACTGCCCAGCCCTTCGACTTGATCAATGGGCCGTTGCTGCGCATCGGTGTGCTGCAACTGGGGGCACAGGACCATGTGCTGACCCTGGTCCAGCACCACATCGTTTCCGATGGCTGGTCGATGCAGGTGATGGTCGATGAATGGATGCAGAGCTATGCCAGCCTGACCAGCGGCGCGCAGCCCAACCTTGCGCCGCTGCCCGTCCAGTACCTGGATTACGCCCACTGGCAGCGCGACTGGCTGGCAGCCGGTGAACGCGAGCGTCAGCTGATGTACTGGCGTGAGCAGCTGGGCGATGAGCCGGTGGTACTGGAGCTGCCCACCGATCACCCGCGTCCTGCGGTGCAGAGCTACCGCGGTGCCCGCCTGGGGCTGACCTTGGACACGCAGCTGACCACAGGCCTGCAACAGCTGGCGCAACAGCACAACGTCACGCTGTTCATGCTGCTGCTGGCCTCGTTCCAGGCGCTGTTGCAGCGCTACAGCGGCCAGGACGACATCCGTGTCGGCGTGCCCGTCGCCAACCGCCACCGCCTGGAGACCGAGCGGCTGATCGGCTTCTTCGTCAATACCCAGGTCCTGCGTGCGCGCTTCGATGGGCAACTGACCGTAGAGGCGCTGTTGGAACAAGTGCGCCAGGCCGCTTTGGGCGCCCAGCAGCATCAGGACCTGCCGTTCGAGCAACTGGTCGAAGCCCTGCAGCCTGCACGCAGCCTGAGCCACAACCCGCTGTTCCAGGTGATGTTCACCCACCGCAATCTGCTCGACCAGCAGCTGGGTGATGGCTTCAAGGTGCCGCAGCTCGATGTCCAGACCCTGAGCGGCGAACACCACAGTGCCCAGTTCGACCTGGCCCTGGACACCTTCGAGACACCCGACGGCCTGGGCGCGACCTGGACCTTCGCCACCGACCTGTTCGAAACCAGCACCCTTGAGCGCATGGCCAGCCATTGGCAAACCCTGCTGCGTGGCATGCTTGCCAGCCCCCAGGCGCGAGTGGCCGAGCTGCCCCTCATGGACGCAGGGCAGCTGGACACTGCGCGCACCTGGAACCAGACCGCGCAGCGTTACCCCGACGAATACTGTGTCCACCGCCTGATCGAGCAGCAGGCCCAGCGCAGCCCCGAGGCGAGTGCCGTGGTGTTCGGCGCACGTCATCACACTTATCGCCAACTCAACAACGCCGCCAATGGCCTGGCCCTGCAGCTGATTGATCGCGGCGTCGGCCCGGACGTGCTGGTAGGCATCGCCGCCGAGCGTTCGCTGGAGCTGGTCATCGGCCTGCTGGCCATCCTCAAGGCCGGGGGTGCCTACCTGCCGCTGGACCCGGACTACCCCGAGGAACGCCTGGCCTACATGATCGAGGACAGCCGCATGGCCGTGCTGCTGCATGCGTCAGGCCTGCGCCTGCCGGTGCCTGAAGGGCTGGCGACACTCGAACTGCTGGCCCCGCAGGCAGACCCGGCCGACGTACCGAACCCGCACGTCGACCTGGCGCCGGAGCACCTGGCCTATGTGATCTACACCTCCGGCTCCACCGGCAAGCCAAAGGGCGCCGGTAATCGCCATGTGGCCCTGGCCAACCGCCTGTACTGGATGCAGCAGGCCTATGAGCTGACCGCTGCTGACCGGGTGCTGCAAAAGACCCCATTCAGCTTCGACGTGTCGGTGTGGGAGTTCTTCTGGCCGTTGATGACCGGCGCCCAACTGGTGGTGGCCGAGCCCGGTGCGCACCGCGACCCGGCGCAGTTGGTGGCGCTGATCGAGCAGCACGGCATCAGCACGCTGCACTTCGTGCCGTCGATGCTGCAGGTGTTCCTGCAATCGCCGGACCTGGACGGGTGCCACAGCCTGCGACGCATCCTGTGCAGCGGCGAGGCGCTGGCGCTCGATGCCCAGGCCCAGGTGTTCGCACGCCTGCCCAAGGCCGGCCTGTACAACCTGTACGGCCCGACCGAAGCCGCCATCGACGTCACCCACTGGACCTGCGTGGAGGAGGGCAGCGACAGCGTGCCCATCGGGCGTCCCATCGCCAACCTGCACACCTACGTGCTGGACGCGGCCCTGCAACCGGTGGTGCCAGGGGTGGCCGGTGAGTTGTACCTGGGCGGCGTAGGCCTGGCCCGTGGGTATCACCGCCGCCCGGCGCTGACCGCCGAGCGCTTCGTGGCAAGCCCTCTGGGTAATGGCGAGCGCTTGTACCGCACAGGTGATCTGGTGCGTTACCGCGCCGACGGCGTGCTGGAGTACCTCGGCCGCCTGGACCACCAGGTGAAGATCCGTGGCCAGCGCATCGAGCTGGGTGAAATCGAGGCGCGCCTGCTGGAGGTGGCCGAAGTCCGGGAAGCGGTCGTGCTGGCTCAGCCTGGCGCCGCTGGCGCGCAACTGGTCGGCTACGTGCTGGTCGACGGTGCTGACCTGGAGCCCACCCGCCAGGCGCTGCTGCGCGAGCGCCTCAAGGCTCACCTCAAGGCCAACCTGCCCGGCTACATGATCCCCGGCCAATGGCTGCTGCTGGAGCAGTGGCCGCTCAGCCCCAACGGCAAGCTGGACCGCAAGGCCTTGCCACTGCCCCAGGCAGCGCCACCACAACAGGGCTACGAAGCCCCGCAACGCCCGGTCGAGTGCCAACTGGCAGCGATCTGGCAGGACCTGCTCCAGCTCGACAAGGTCGGCTTGAACGACCACTTCTTCGACCTGGGCGGTCACTCTCTTCTCGTCGTGAGCCTGGTCTCACGCATTCAACTCGAGCTTGGTATGAAGGCAACTGCGCAATTGATTTTCCAATACCCCACCCTGGGCGAGCTGGCCCGCCAACTGGAGCACGAAGGCGGGGCGGTGGATGCCGCCACCCTCGACCAGCTCGAAAGCCTGCTCGACGAAATGGAGGCGGTGTAATGGATCACGCCAGCGCCCTGCGCATTGCCCAGCGTTTCATCGCCTTGCCCGTGGACAAGCGCCGCCAGTACCTGGCCAAGATGGCCGAACAGAAGGTCTCGCCCGGCAACCTGCCAATTCCTGTCATCCGCGAGCAGTTAAACAGCCTGCCGCTGTCCTTCGCCCAGGAGCGCCAGTGGTTCCTTTGGCAACTGGAGCCAGGCAGCAGCGCATCTCATATCCCTACCGCCTTGCGCCTGCGCGGTCACCTCGACACCCAGGCCTTGCAACAAGCGTTCGATGCCCTGGTGGCACGCCACGAGACCCTGCGCACCACCTTCGTGATGAAGGACGAGCGGCCCTGCCAGCACGTGCATGGCTCACTGCCGATCGCGATCGAGCCGTTGCACCTGCCGGCCACCCTGGCACCCGAGCATCAACACGCCCAAGTGCAGGCGTTGATCGAGCAGCAGATCGCCAGGCCCTTCGACCTCGAGCACGGCCCGCTGGTACGGCTGGGGCTGCTGAGGGTGGCTGACGATGAGCATGTGCTGGTGATGGTGCAGCACCACATCGTCTCCGATGGCTGGTCGATGCAGGTCATGGTCGACGAGCTGATGCAGCTGTACCTGGGCTTGGTCCACGGGCGGGCGGTCCAGCTGCCTGCGCTGCCCATTCAGTACGCCGACTATGCCATCTGGCAGCGTCGCTGGATGGAAGCCGGCGGCAGCGAGCAGCAACTGGCCTACTGGCGTGAGCAACTGGGCGCGCATCAACCGGTGCTCGAGTTGCCCACCGACCGTCCGCGCGCGGCCCAGCCAAGCCTGCGCGGCGCCCGTTTCGACTTGCCCATCGACAAGGCGCTGAGCGAAGCCTTGCAAGCCCTCGCGCAGCAGCAACAGGTCACGCTGTTCATGCTGTTGCTGGCGTCGTTCCAGGTGCTGCTGCACCGCTACACCGGCCAGACCGATATTCGCGTCGGGGTGCCCAACGCCAACCGCAACCGGGTCGAGACCGATCGCCTGCTGGGTTTCTTCGTCAACACCCAGGTGCTGCGCGCCGATGTGCGGGGGGCCTTGGCCTTCCCGGCGTTGCTGCAACAGGTCAAGCAGACGGTACTCGGTGCTCAGGCGCATCAGGACTTGCCGTTCGAGCAACTGGTCGAAGCCTTGCAGCCAGACCGCAGCCTGAGCCACAACCCGTTGTTCCAGGTGATGTACAACCATCAGCGCCAGGGCCGCGACCCACGTGCCCAGCAGGTGCCTGGCCTGGACATCGAAGGGCTGTTCTGGGAAAGCCACAGCGCCTCGTTCGACCTGACGCTGGACACCGTCGAGGGTGAAGACGGCCTGTGGGCGTCGCTGACCTATGCGTGCGACCTGTTCGATGCCGCCACCATCGAGCGCCTGGGGGGCCATTGGCTGACCCTGCTGCGCGGCCTCGTCGCCGATCCGTCGCGCTGCGTTGCTGCACTGCCGATGCTGGCCGTCGATGAGCATGAGCACCTGCACGCCGTGCGCAACGCCCCGGACCTGCGCCACGCCGACGGCCCGCTGGTGCACGAGCGCATTGCCCAGTGGGCTGCGCAAACCCCGCAGGCCACCGCCTTGCTGTTTGGCGAGCAGCGCATGAGCTTTGCCCAGCTCGATCAGCAGGCCAACCGCCTGGCCCATGCCTTGGTCACAGCAGGGGTGGGGCCGGAAGTGCTGGTCGGTATCGCCCTGGAGCGTGGCCTTGAGATGGTCGTGAGCCTGTTGGCGGTGCTCAAGGCCGGCGGTGCCTATACGCCGCTCGATCCGCAATACCCCCGCGAGCGCCTGGCTTACCTGATGCAGGACAGCGGCATGGCCCTGCTGCTCAGCGACAGCGCGCTCATACAGCGCCTGCCGGTACCGGATGGCTTGGCAACCCTGGCCCTGGACCACATGGACCTGGCCGCGCAACCCTGCCACGCGCCGGCGAACGCCGCCCAGGCCGATAACCTGGCCTACGTCATCTACACCTCGGGTTCCACGGGCCTGCCCAAAGGGGTGGCAGTGGCCCACGGCCCCATCGCCATGCACTGCCGGGCCATTGCCGAGCGCTATGAAATGACGCCGGCCGACTGCGAACTGCACTTCATGTCGTTCGCCTTCGACGGTGCCCACGAGCGCTGGCTCACGCCCCTGACCCACGGGGCTTCGCTGCTCATCCGCGACCCGCAGCTGTGGACCCCGGAGCAAACCTATGCCGCCATGCATGCACATGGAGTGACGGTCGCTGCGTTTCCACCGGTCTACCTTCAGCAACTGGCCGAGCACGCCGAACGCGATGGTAACCCACCGCCGATGCGGGTGTACTGCTTCGGCGGCGATGCGGTGTCCGAGGCCAGCTACGCCATGGCTCGGCGCGCCCTGCGCCCGACCTATATCATCAATGGCTACGGCCCTACCGAAACCGTGGTCACCCCCCTGATCTGGAAAGCTGGCGAACAGGACAGCTGCGGTGCGGCCTATGCGCCCATTGGCGATCGCGTCGGTGAACGGCGCGCGTATGTGCTCGATGCCGACCTGAACCTGCTGCCCCTGGCCATCCCGGGTGAGTTGTACCTCGGCGGGCAGGGCTTGGCCCGTGGCTACCTCAAGCGCCCGGCGCTCACTGCCGAAAGGTTCGTACCGGACCCGTTCGGCAACGGTGCCCGGCTGTACCGCAGCGGTGATCGGGTGAGCCTGCGCAGCAGCGGCATCATCGACTACCTCGGGCGCATCGACCGCCAGGTCAAGGTGCGGGGTTTTCGTATCGAGCTGGGCGAGGTGGAAGCGCGCCTGCTGGCGGTGCCGGGCGTGCGCGAAGCGGTGGTGGTGGCCCAGGCCGGCCCGAGCGGCCAGCAATTGGTCGGCTACGTGGTGAGCGACGACGCGTCGCAATTGGCGCCCGATCATCAAGCCCAGGCTGAGCGCCGCGAATCGATCAAGCGCTGTTTGAAGGTGGACCTGCCCGACTACATGGTGCCCACGCACGTGCAGTTGCTCGAACGCATGCCCTTGACCCCCAACGGCAAGATCGACCGCCAGGCCCTGCCCGCAGTCGACCTTACCCAGCTGCAAGGCCAGCACGTGGCCGCCAGCAGCCCGCTCGAGCAGGCGCTGGTGCAGATCTGGCAGGCGGTGCTGAAGGTGCCTCAGGTGGGGGTGACCGACAATTTCTTCGAGCTGGGCGGTGATTCGATCATCTCGATCCAGATGGTCAGCCGGGCCCGTCAGGCCGGCATCGTGCTCAGTCCCAAAGACCTGTTCCTGCACCAGACCGTGCAGGCCTTGGCCGGTGTGGCCCGTTTTGGCGAGGTCGCCCACATCGATCAGGGCCCGGTCGCTGGCAGCCTGCCGCTGCTGGCCATCCAGCGCTGGTTCTTCGCCCAGGGCATCGCCGATGCGCACCACTGGAACCAGTCCGTGCTGCTGGCACCGACGCAGGCGTTGCAGCCACGCGCGCTGGAGGCGGCGTTGCAGGCGCTGGTGCTGCACCATGACGCCTTGCGCCTGCGCTTCGATGCCCAAGCCGGGCTCGCCTGGCACCGGGCACCGGCCCAGCAACAGAGCGCCGAGGAGCAGGCGCCTTTGCTGTGGCACGCCACGGTCGCGCGCGGCCAGGCCCTGACTGCGTTGTGTGAGCAGGCCCAGCGCAGCCTCGACCTGCACCAAGGGCCGCTGCTGCGGGCTGTGCTGGCGGAGTTGGACGATGGCAGTCAGCGGCTGTTGCTGGTGGTTCATCACCTGGTCGTGGACGGTGTGTCCTGGCGCATTCTGTTCGACGATCTGCAGCAGGCCTACTCGCAGTGCCTGGCAGGCGAGGCGCTGTCGCTGCCGGCCAAGACCACGGCCTACAAGCACTGGGCAGAACGCCTGCAGGCACTGGCGCAAACCCCGGCCCTGGCCGAGCAGCTGCCGTACTGGCAGGCGCAGGTCGCAGGCGCCGCCGACCACCTGCCAGGCGCGCGTCCTCACGCCAGCCTGGAAAAACGCCATGCCTGTACGGTACACACGCGCCTGGACGACACGCTGACCCGGCAATTGCTGCAACATGCCCCGGCGGCCTACCGCACCCAGGTCAACGACCTGCTGCTGACCGCGCTGACCCGGGTGATCTGCCGCTGGACTGGGCAGGCCTCGGCGCTGATCCAGCTCGAAGGGCACGGCCGTGAAGCGCTGTTCGACGAGGTCGACCTGACCCGCACGGTGGGCTGGTTCACCAGCGCCTTCCCGGTACGCCTGGACGATGCCGCTGACGTGACCGACGCGATCAAGCGCGTCAAGCAGCAGTTGCGCGCGATCCCTGACAAGGGCATCGGCTACGGCGCCCTGCGCTACATGGGCAGCGCCCAGTCACAGGCAGCCCTCAACGGCCTGGCCGAGCCGCGCATCACCTTCAACTACCTGGGCCAGTTCGACGGCAGCTTTGCCAGCGACCAGGGTGCCCTGTTCATGCCAGCCAGCGAGGATGCCGGCGCTGAACAGCGCGCCGAGGCCCCGCTCGGCAATTGGCTGAGCATCAACGGCCAGGTGTACGCAGGCCAATTGCGCCTGGGCTGGACCTTCAGCGAAGCGATGTTCGAGCGCAGCGACATCGAGCGGTTGGCGCAGGATTATGCACGCGAGCTGAACCAGCTGGTCGCCCACTGCCTGTTGCCGGGCAGTGCTGGGGTGACGCCTTCGGACTTCCCGCTGGCCATGCTCGACCAGCCACAGCTGGACGCCCTTGGCCAGCCCTGGGCGGACGTCCAGGACCTGTACCCGCTCTCGCCCATGCAGCAGGGCATGCTGTTCCACAGCTTGCTTGAGCAACAAGGGGGGGACTACATCAACCAGCTGTCGGTCAGCGTCGAGGGGCTGGCGCCCGAGCGTTTCCGTGAGGCATGGCAGGCGGTGGTGCAGCGCCATGACATATTGCGCAGCGGGTTCCTCTGGCAAGGCGGGCTGGCCCAGCCGCTGCAGTGGGTGCGCAAGCAGGTGCAGCTGCCGTGCCGTGAAATCGACCTGCGTGGCCATGAAGATCTTGACGCTGCATTGACGCGCCTGGCTGATGCCGAACGCGAGCAAGGCTTCGACCTTGCCCAGGCGCCACTGCTGCGCTTGACGCTGGCCCGCACGGGGGATGATCGCTATCAGCTGATCTATACCAGCCATCACATCTTGCTCGACGGCTGGAGCAATTCGCAGCTGCTTGGCGAGGTGCTGCAGCACTACGCAGGCCAGGCGCTGCAGAGCCTGAACGGGCGCTACAGTGACTACATCGGCTGGTTGCAACGCCAGGACAAACAGGCCAGCGAGGCCTTCTGGCGCGCACAGTTCGCCCCCCTTGAGGAGCCGACCTGGCTGAGCCGTGCGCTCAAGTGCGCCGCCACCGGCCAGACCGGGCAAGGCGAATTCAAATGGCGCCTGGACGCTGCGATGACCGAACAGTTGCACGGCTTTGCCCGTCAGCAGAAAGTCACCCTCAACACGCTCGTGCAGGCCGCCTGGCTGTTGCTGTTGCAGCGCTACACCGGCCACGACAGCGTGGCATTCGGGGCCACGGTCGCGGGCCGGCCTACGCAATTGCAGGGCATCGAGCAGCAGATCGGCCTGTTCATCAATACCCTGCCGGTAGTCGCGCGGCCCGAGCCGCAGCTGGCGCTGGCCGGTTGGTTACAGACCGTACAAGGCATCAACCTGGCACTTCGGGACCACGAACACAGTGCGCTGAGTGATGTGCAGCGCTGGGCCGGGCAGGGCGGCGATGGATTGTTCGATACCCTGCTGGTATTCGAAAACTACCCTGTGTCCGAGGCGCTGCAGCAAGGCGGCGTCAGTGACCTGCACTTTGGTGACGTGCACAGCCATGAGCAGAACAACTACCCACTGACCCTGAGCGTCAGCACCGGGGCCGACCTGTTGTTGCATTACAGCTATGACGCGGCGCAGTTCAGTGCCGAACGCATGGCCCAGGTTGCAGGCCACCTGGCCCATCTGCTGGCGCAGATGGCGGACGGCTCGCCCCAGCGCTGCCTGGGTGAGCTGAAGCTGTTCGAAGAGGGGCGCCAGCGCGCCCCGGTGCAGGACTGGGGCATGGCCGCCGGTCAATACCCAAGCCTGGCGCCTGCCCATGTGCTGTTCGAACAGCAGGCCCGGCGTGTTCCGAACCACACTGCGCTGATCACTGAAACCACCGAACTGACCTACGCCCAGCTCAACGCGGCGGCCAACCGCCTGGCCCACCGCCTGATCGCCCAGGGCGTGGGCCCGGACGTACTGGTCGGCATCGCCGTCGAGCGCGATGCGCCGATGGTCATCGCCTTGCTGGCCGTGCTCAAGGCAGGCGGCGGCTACGTGCCGCTCGATCCGAAATTCCCCCGCGAGCGCTTGCAGCAGATGGTCGAGGACAGCCGCATCGCGCTGCTGTTGACCCAGTCGCACTTGCGCCAAGCGCTGGCGCTGGACGCGCAGGTGCAGGTGCAGTGCCTGCTGCTGGATACGCCTGAGGACGGCAACGGCGCCGACAGCGACCCGCTCAACCGCGTGCACGCCGACAACCTGGCCTATGTGATCTTCACCTCCGGCTCGACCGGCCGGCCGAAGGGCGTAGCCATCAGCCAGGGTGCCTTGACCCGCCACGCCTTCGTGGCCCAGTGGTATTCCGATATCCACGCATCCGACTGCGTGCTGCAATTCGCCACGTTCAACTTCGATGCCTTCGTCGAGCAGCTGTACGCCCCGCTGGTCTGCGGTGCCACCGTGATGCTGCGGGGCAACGAAATCTGGGACAGCGAGACGTTCTACCAGCGGGTGCTGGCCCACGGCATCAGCGTGGCCGACCTGCCCACCGCGTACTGGAACCTGCTGGCCACCCAGTTTGCCAACGTAGGGCCACGCGACTACGGGCAGCTGCGCCAGATTCATGCGGGCGGCGAAGCCATGCCGCCTGAAGGCATGGCCGCCTGGCACAAGGCCGGGCTGGGCCATGTGCGCCTGCTCAACACCTACGGCCCGACCGAAACCACGGTCACCTCCACCACGCTCGACTGCACCCCGTACGTGCTAGGCGAACAACCCGTGCCTCATACCTTGCCGATCGGCACGGCTTTGCCAGGGCGGGATATCTACCTGCTGGATGACGCCGGGCAGCCGGTGCCGACCGGTGTCGTGGGTGAGCTGGTGATCGGCGGCCAGTTGCTGGCGCGCGGCTATTTCGGCCGCAGTGCGCTGACCGCCGAGCGTTTCCTGCCCGACCCGTTCGGCGGCAACGGCGGGCGCTTGTACCGCACGGGCGACCTGGCGCGCTACCGTGCCGATGGCGTGATCGAATACGTCGGCCGGGTGGACCATCAGGTGAAGATCCGTGGCTTCCGTATCGAGCTGGGCGAGATCGAGACCTGCCTGCTGGCGCAGGCCGGTGTCAGCGAGGCGCTGGTCATGGCGCAGCCTGGCCCGAACGGGCCGCAACTAGTCGCTTACCTGGTTGCAGATGCAAACGTGCAGACGCTGCGCGAAGCGCTCAAGGCGAGCCTGCCGGATTACATGGTCCCCGCCCATCTCATGCTGCTCGACCACATGCCGCTGAGCCCGAGCGGCAAGATCGACCGCAAGGCACTGCCGCTGCCCGAGGCCTCCAGTAACCAGGCATTTATCGCCCCCCAGCGCCCGCTCGAACAGCAACTGGCGCGTATCTGGCAAGACGTGCTGAAGCTTGAGCGGGTCGGGGTGGACGACAACTTCTTCGAGCTGGGCGGTGACTCGATCATCTCCATCCAGGTGGTCAGCCGAGCCCGTCAGCAGGGGCTGCACTTCACCCCCAAGGAGCTGTTCCAGCACCAGACCCTGCGCGCCCTGGCCAAGGTCGTGCGCACTGCCGACAGCGCCGTGCAGATCGACCAGGGTACCGTCCTCGGCGGCATGCCCCTGCTGCCGGTGCAGCACAGCTTCTTCAGCGAAGCCATTGCCCAGCGTCACCACTGGAACCAGTCGGTGCTGCTGGTACCACGCACCGCGCTTGAGGGCGTTGCGCTGGAGCGGGCATTGCAGGCCCTTGTGCAACATCATGATGCGCTGCGCCTTACCTTCAGCGAAGGTGAACAAGGCTGGCAAGCTGAACATGGCGAACATGTGACGGCGCTGCTATGGCAACGCGAGGTGGCCGATGCCCAGGCGCTCACCGCCCTGTGCGACGATGCCCAGCGCAGCCTTGAACTGGCCGACGGCCCGCTGCTGCGCGCGGTGCTGGCCACCCTGGCCGACGGCAGCCAGCGCTTGCTGCTGGTGATCCATCACCTGGTGGTCGATGGCGTGTCGTGGCGCATTCTGTTCGAGGACCTGCAACAGGCCTACGCACAATGCCTGGCCGGGCAGCCCGTGAAACTGCCGAGCAAGACCACGGCCTACCAGGCTTGGGCGCAGAAACTGGAGGCGCATGCCCACAGCCCGGCCCTGCATGGGCAGAAGGACTACTGGCTGGCGCAACTGCGTGGTCAGCGCACGGACCTGCCGGGCGCCAAGGCCAATGCGGGCATGCAGGGGCACCACGCCCATACTGTGCAGACCCGCCTGGACGCCCAGCAAACCCGTCGCCTGTTGCAGCAGGCGCCTGCGGCCTACCGCACCCAGGTCAACGACTTGCTGCTGACCGCCTTGGCCCGTGTGATCTGCCAGTGGACGGGCGAACAGGCCGCGCTGATCCAGTTGGAAGGCCATGGCCGCGAGGAGCTGTTCGACGACGTCGACCTCACCCGTACCGTGGGCTGGTTCACCAGCCTGTTCCCGGTGAAGTTGCCCGTGTCGACCGACCTTGGCGATACGCTTCGCCAGGTCAAGGAACACCTGCGCGGCATCCCTGACAAGGGTATCGGCTATGGTGTGCTGCGCTACCTGGGGGACGCTGCCACACGCGAGGCCCTGGCGGCCCTGGCGACGCCGCGTATCACCTTCAACTACCTGGGCCAGTTCGACGGCAGTTTTGCCGACGACGATGA
Source organism: Pseudomonas sp. KCJK9111 (assembly GCF_046231935.1). Classification (NCBI taxonomy): domain Bacteria; kingdom Pseudomonadati; phylum Pseudomonadota; class Gammaproteobacteria; order Pseudomonadales; family Pseudomonadaceae; genus Pseudomonas; species Pseudomonas sp. KCJK9111. The sequence goes on from NZ_JBJJMO010000056.1 coordinate 22,574, forward strand.
CGCCTTGTTCACCCCGGCTACCGAAAAGCGCGGCCGTGAGCAAAGCCCGGACGCCCCATTGGACAATTGGCTGGTGCTCAACGGCCGCGTGTACGACGGTTGCCTGAGCCTGGACTGGACGTTCAGCGCCGAGCAGTTCGAGGTGCAGGCCATCGAGGCCTTGGCCGATGCCTACGGCGCACAATTGCAGGCGCTGATCGAACACTGCCTGGCGCCTGACGCGGGCGGCGTGACGCCCTCCGACTTCCCCCTGGCCGGTCTGGACCAGGCGCAGCTGGACCAGCTTGCGGTGCCTGCGGCCAACCTTGCGGACATCTACCCGCTGTCCCCGATGCAGCAGGGCATGTTGTTCCACAGCCTCTACGAACAGGGAAGTGGCGATTACCTGAACCAGATGCGTCTGGACATCGGCGGGCTCGACCCGCAGCGATTCCGCAGTGCCTGGCAGGCCACCCTCGACGCCCACGCCATCCTGCGCACCGGGTTCAACTGGCAGTTCGAGCAAGCCGTGCAGGTGGTCTTGAGCCGGGTCGAGCTGCCGTTCCGCCTGCTGGACCTGCGCGACGACCCCTCTGCGCAAGCAACCCTCGATGCCTTGGCGCAAAGCGAACTGCAACGAGGCTTCGAGCTTCACACCGCGCCGTTGCTCAGGCTGGTACTTGCACAGACCGACGTGCAGGACTATCACCTGATCTACACCAGCCACCATATCCTGATGGACGGCTGGAGCACCTCGCAGCTTCTGGGCGAAGTGCTCCAGCGCTATGCCGGCCATCCGGTGGCCCATGGGCCTACGCAGTACCGCGACTACATCGGCTGGTTGCTGCGTCAGGACCGTCAGGCCAGCGAGGCGTTCTGGCGCGATCAACTGGCCTGCCTGCCGGCACCGACCCTGCTGGCACAAGCCTTGAAGCCGGCAACGCGCAGCTCAGGTCAATACGATCATTTCCACCGGCTGGACGAACATCGCACCCAGCGTCTTAACGCCTTTGCGCGGCGCCACAAGGTCACCCTCAACACCGTCATCCAGGCGGCCTGGCTGTTGCTGCTGCAACGCTACACCGGGCACGACGGCGTCGTGTTCGGGGCCACCGTGGCCGGGCGCCCGGCGGCGATCAGCGGTGTGGAGCAGCAGATCGGCCTGTTCATCAACACCTTGCCGGTAGTGGCCAGCCCCCAGGTAGATCAGCCGCTGCAGGCGTGGCTGCATGCGCTTGTGCAACTGAACCTGGCACTGCGCGAGCAGGAGCACACCCCGCTCTTCGATATCCAGCGCTGGGCCGGGCAGGGCGGTGAAGCGCTGTTCGACAACATCCTGGTGTTCGAGAACTACCCGGTTTCCGAGGCGCTGCAAGCAGCGCCCGTGGACCTGCGCTTTGGCCGCATCGACAACCATGAGCAGAGCAACTACCCGCTGACCGTCAGCGTAAACGCCGGGTCCACCGTGCTGCTGCACTTCACCTATGCGGGCGAGGCGTTCGATGCGCCGGGTATCGCGGGCATCAGTGACAACCTGGCCCACTTGCTCCTGCAAATGGTCGAGGGGCCCGACGGGCTTTGCCTGGGCGATCTGACCCTGCTGGACGACGGGCGCCAGCGCGCCCCGGTGCAGGACTGGGGCATGGCCGCCGGTCAATACCCAAGCCTGGCGCCTGCCCATGTGCTGTTCGAACAGCAGGCCCGGCGTGTTCCGAACCACACTGCGCTGATCACTGAAACCACCGAACTGACCTACGCCCAGCTCAACGCGGCGGCCAACCGCCTGGCCCACCGCCTGATCGCCCAGGGCGTGGGCCCGGACGTACTGGTCGGCATCGCCGTCGAGCGCGATGCGCCGATGGTCATCGCCTTGCTGGCCGTGCTCAAGGCAGGCGGCGGCTACGTGCCGCTCGATCCGAAATTCCCCCGCGAGCGCTTGCAGCAGATGGTCGAGGACAGCCGCATCGCGCTGCTGTTGACCCAGTCGCACTTGCGCCAAGCGCTGGCGCTGGACGCGCAGGTGCAGGTGCAGTGCCTGCTGCTGGATACGCCTGAGGACGGCAACGGCGCCGACAGCGACCCGCTCAACCGCGTGCACGCCGACAACCTGGCCTATGTGATCTTCACCTCCGGCTCGACCGGCCGGCCGAAGGGCGTAGCCATCAGCCAGGGTGCCTTGACCCGCCACGCCTTCGTGGCCCAGTGGTATTCCGATATCCACGCATCCGACTGCGTGCTGCAATTCGCCACGTTCAACTTCGATGCCTTCGTCGAGCAGCTGTACGCCCCGCTGGTCTGCGGTGCCACCGTGATGCTGCGGGGCAACGAAATCTGGGACAGCGAGACGTTCTACCAGCGGGTGCTGGCCCACGGCATCAGCGTGGCCGACCTGCCCACCGCGTACTGGAACCTGCTGGCCACCCAGTTTGCCAACGTAGGGCCACGCGACTACGGGCAGCTGCGCCAGATTCATGCGGGCGGCGAAGCCATGCCGCCTGAAGGCATGGCCGCCTGGCACAAGGCCGGGCTGGGCCATGTGCGCCTGCTCAACACCTATGGCCCGACCGAAACCACGGTCACTTCCACCACGCTCGACTGCACCCCGTACGTGCTGGGCGAACAACCCGTGCCTCACACCTTGCCGATTGGCACGGCCTTGCCAGGGCGGGATATCTACCTGCTGGATGACGCCGGGCAGCCGGTGCCGACTGGTGTCGTGGGTGAGCTGGTGATCGGTGGCCAGTTGCTGGCGCGCGGCTATTTCGGCCGCAGTGCGCTGACCGCCGAGCGCTTCCTGCCCGACCCGTTCGGCGGCAACGGCGGGCGCTTGTACCGCACGGGCGACCTGGCGCGCTACCGTGCCGATGGCGTGATCGAATACGTCGGCCGGGTGGATCATCAAGTGAAGATCCGTGGCTTCCGTATCGAGCTGGGCGAGATCGAGACTTGCCTGCTGGCGCAGGCCGGTGTGAGCGAGGCGCTGGTCATGGCGCAGCCTGGTCCCAATGGGCCGCAACTGGTGGGCTACGTGGTCACGCAGGTGGCTGCGGTCACGCTGCGCGATGCCCTGAAAGCGAGCCTGCCGGACTACATGGTGCCGGCGCACCTGGTGGTGCTCGACAGCCTGCCATTGAGCCCAAGCGGCAAGATCGACCGCAAGGCGCTGCCGCTACCCGAGGCCGCTAGCCGCCATGCCTTCGCCGCCCCGCAGACAGCGCTTGAACAGCAGTTGGCCACAGTCTGGCAAGACGTGCTGAAGCTTGAGCGGGTCGGGGTGGACGACAACTTCTTCGAGCTGGGCGGTGACTCGATCATCTCCATCCAGGTGGTCAGCCGAGCGCGGCAACTGGGGCTGCACCTGACCCCGAAAGCGTTGTTCCAGCACCAGACCCTCCGGGCCTTGGCCCAGGTCGTTGGCACGGCAGACACAGCTCTGCAGATCGACCAAGGTGCGGTCACCGGCAGCACGCCGTTTCTCCCTGTGCAGCACAGCTTCTTCAGTGAGGCCATTGCCCAGCGTCACCACTGGAACCAGTCGGTGTTGCTGGTGCCGAGCGCGCCGCTTCAAGGGGCTGCGCTGGAGCAGGCGTTGCAGGCGTTGGTGCACCACCACGATGCCCTGCGCCTGCGCTTCAGTGAAGGCGAGCAGGGTTGGCAGGCCTGCCACGGCGACAGTGCCCAGGCGCTGCTGTGGCAACGCGAGGTGACCGATGCCCAGGCACTCACCGCCCTGTGCGACGATGCCCAGCGCAGCCTGGACCTGGCCCAGGGCCCGCTGCTGCGCGCGGTGTTGGCCACCCTGGCCGACGGCAGTCAGCGCTTGCTGCTGGCGATCCATCACCTGGTGGTCGATGGCGTGTCGTGGCGCATTCTGTTCGAGGACCTGCAACAGGCTTACCAGCAGTGCCTGACCGGGCAGCCGCTCAGCCTGCCGGCCAAGACCAGCGCCTACAAGGCCTGGGCCGAACGCCTGCAAGCCCATGCCCGAAGCGAAACCCTGCGCCAGCAACTGGCCTACTGGCAGGCCCAGTTGCAGGGCTTTGCCCAGACGTTGCCTGGCGAAGATGCCCAAGGCAGCCAGCAGGTGAGCGACGCCCACACCGTGCAGGTTGAACTGGATCCAGCGCTAACCCGACAACTGCTTCAGCAGGCCCCGGCCGCTTACCGCACCCAAGTCAATGATCTGCTGTTGACCGCCCTGGCGCGGGTGATCTGCCACTGGACGGGCGAGCAGGCGGCATTGATCGAGTTGGAAGGCCACGGCCGCGAGACGCTGTTCGATGACGTCGACCTCACCCGTACCGTGGGCTGGTTCACTAGCCTGTTCCCAGTGAAACTGCCGGTGGCGGGGCCAGTGGGGGACACCATCAAGCAGGTCAAGGAGCACCTGCGTGCCATCCCGGACAAGGGCCTTGGCTTTGGGGTGCTGCGTTATCTGGGCGATGCGGCCACCCGCCAGGCATTGGCCACCCTGGCGCAGCCACGCATCACCTTCAACTACCTGGGCCAGTTCGACGGCAGCGCCGCACGTGAGGACGAGGCGCTGTTCGCCCCGGCTACGGAGAGCGGTGGGCGCCAGGTTAGTGATCAGGCGCCGCTGGGCAATGCCTTGACCATCAACGGGCAGGTATTCGAGGGCGCCCTGAAGCTGGACTTCACCTTCAGCCGCCAGCGGTTCGCCGCGGGTACCATCGAGGAACTGGCCCAGGCCTATGTGGGCGAGCTACGTAGGGTCGTTGAACACTGCCTGGCCTTGGAACACCCCTGCCTGACCCCGTCCGACTTCCCGCTCGCAGGGCTGAGCCAGGCGCAGCTGGACCGCTTGCCGGTGCCGGCCGGGGCTGTCGAAGACCTGTACCCGCTGTCGCCGATGCAACAGGGCATCCTGTTCCATACCCTCGAAGCCGCCCAACAGGGGCTGTACGTCAGCCAAACCAGTGTGCAGGTACAAGGGCTGGACAACGCGCGCTTCATTGCGGCCTGGCAGCACATGGTCGATCGCCATGAAATCCTGCGCACTGGGTTCTGGACCGAAAGCCACCTCAGCGAGCCGTTGCAATGGGTGGCCAAGCGTGCCGAACTGCGTGTGCGCGAGCTCAATTGGCGGGATCGCCCGGTCAGCGCCGCCGACCTGCAACGCCTGGCCGAGCAGGACTACGCGCGCGGCTTCGACCTGCTGCAACCGCCCTTGATGGGCCTGACCCTGGTGCGCCTGGACGAGCACCGCCAGCAACTGATCTGGAGCAGCCACCACATCCTCATGGACGGCTGGAGCCACTCACGCCTGCTGGGCGAGGTGTTCGCCGTGTACGGTGGGCAAGCACTGCCCGGCAAGCGCGGCAGCTACCGCGACTACATCGGCTGGCTGGCCGCCCAGCCCCAGGCGCAGATGGAGCTCTTCTGGAAAGACAAGCTGGCCGGGCTGGAAGGGCCCACCCTGCTGGCCACTGGGTTGCATCCAGCGCCCGTCGCCGAGGCCGACGGCTACGACGCCCTGTACCTGAACTGGGACGCCGCGCAAACCCGGCAACTGCGTGACCAGGCCCAGCGCCTGCGGGTCACGCCCAACACGCTGATCCAGGCGGCGTGGTTGCTGCTGCTGCAACGCTACACCGGGCAATCGCGCGTGTGCTTCGGCGCAACCGTTGCCGGTCGTCCGGCAAACCTGCCGGGTGCTGAAGACATGCTGGGCCTGTTCATCAACACGCTGCCGATCATCCAGGCACCTGCGCCCGAACAGCCGGTGGGCCAGTGGTTGCAGGCCCTGCAGGACTACAACGTGCAGGTGCGTGACTACGAGCACGTCTCTCTGGCCGATGTGCAGCGTTGGTCCGGGCAAAGCGGGCAGGCGCTGTTCGACAGCATCGTGGTGTTCGAGAACTATCCCCTGGACGAGCGCCTGCAAGACGCCGGTGAAGACGGCTTGCGCTTCGGCGCCAGCGAAGGCCGCGACGTGACCAACTATGCCATGGACCTCGCCGTGCACCTGGATGACACCTTGAGCATCGAGTTCCTTTACTGGCGCAGCCGCTTCAGCCCCGCCGCCTGCCAAGGCATCCGGCGCAGCTTCGAGCGCTTGCTTCAAGCGCTGCTGGGCGACCCACTGGCAGCCATCGGCAGCCTGCCCATGCTCGATGCCGACGCTGAACGCCAGCAAGCCCAGGCCAACCGGCTGGTCGCCAACCCGACCCGCACGCCGCTGCTGCAGCGCATTGCCGGGCATGTGCAGGCCCGTGGTCAGCAGGTGGCGGTCAGCTGCGCCGGGCGGTCCCTGACGTATGCCGAACTTGAGGCGCGCGCCAACCGCCTGGCCGTGGCCCTGATCGAGGCCGGTGCTGCCCCGGAGGTGCGTGTCGGGGTGGCGCTGGAGCGCTCGGTGGACATGATCGTGGCCTTCTATGCAGTGCTCAAGACCGGCGCTGCCTATGTGCCTGTCGATATCGACTACCCACGCGAGCGGGTGCAGTGGATCATCGAGGACTCGGCCATGCGACTGCTCATCAGCCAGGCCAGCGTCAGTGAACGTTTGCCAAGCGCCGAAGGGGTCGACACCCTGCTGCTCGAATCGCTTGCGCCGGTGCAGGCGCAGGTCGCCTTGCCGGCGGTCGCGATCGACGAGGACAACCTGGCGTACCTGATCTACACCTCCGGTTCGCTGGGCAAGCCCAAAGGCGTTGCGGTCGCCCGCGGGCCGCTGGCCATGCACTGCCAGGCCATCATCGAGCGCTATGGGATGAGTGAGGCGACCCGCGAATTGCTGTTCATGTCGTTCGCCTTCGATGGCGCCCAGGAGCGCTGGCTGTCCACCCTGGCGGCCGGT
>NZ_JBJJMO010000057.1:0-29068 GCF_046231935.1 Pseudomonas sp. KCJK9111
GTAACTTTTTGTTCACTTCGAGAAATACTGTCACGGCTTCACTAACTGTTAATACATCAATCATATGTTTACTTGCGAGCGCTGCCTGTTTACTATTGCTCCACACATTCCCGAACACGCATTAAGGAACACTCCATGTCCCTGATCAACGAGTACCGTGCCACCGAAGAAGCCATCAAGGAACTTCAGGCCCGCCTGGCCAACCTGTCTCAGGATGACAAGCTGAAAAAAGAACTGGAGTTCGAAGGCAAACTGCGCACCCTGATGGGCGAATATTCCAAATCGCTGCGTGACATCATTGCCCTGCTCGACCCTGATGCCAAGATGAGCAAACTGCCGCGTGGCGCCGTGAAAACCACTGGCACTAAACGCGCGCGCAAGGTCAAGCAATACAAGAACCCGCACAATGGTGAAGTCATCGAAACCAAAGGTGGCAACCACAAAACCCTGAAAGAGTGGAAAGCTCAATGGGGCGGTGACGAGGTAGAAAGCTGGGCAACCCTGCTGGACTGATTGTCCGTTGCCCGCTATTTGATATTCGTAAAGAAAGCGCCGGTTAATAACCGGCGTTTTTTTATGGGTTTTCAATTGACGGCGAAGCGCGTTTGCAACGCGTTGGCATGCCGTTGCCAGGCAGTCAGCACGTGCCGCCCTGCTTCATCCGCGTCAGGCCAGGCTACGGCCAGGGCCTGGGCGAAATCACCCAAGGTATTGGGCGCACCCCAGCGGGGGTCAGCCAGACGCTGCCTACAAAAATCCTGCCATCGCGCCCGCTCTTCATCGTTCAAGGTGTCCGGAAAGTTACGCGCACGGTAGCGAAAGAGTAGTTCGGGCAGGCGTGGATCATCGAACATCCACTGCCCGGCGCCCAACTGTGCGGGCGCCAGCGAACGCACTTGATCGCATAGCCGCCGGTCACGCTGGCCGAGAAACCGCTCATACAATTGCTGTTCAGGATCTTCACTGGCCGCAAAACCGTCTTGTGTATAAATATGCGCCAGTTTTTCCTGCCATTGATCCTGTTGACGGGCCAATGCCTCTGCGCGCCGTTGTAACGTATCCAGGTCGATCCCAAGACGCGCTTGATCGGCCGGTCGTATTACAGAAAGGGGCGCGACCACCGGACAGCGGTTGATCTGAATGAGTTTGAGCGGTACGGGCAGCTCGCCTTCGCCAAGTGTTTCACGACGGGTATAGAGCCGCTGGCGTAAAGTTTCAGCATTTTCCTCAATCAGCGGCAGGGTTTGCTGATGCAGATCGCAAACAATCAATGCATTGCGGTTCTTAGGGTGCCAGGCCAATGGCAACACGACGCCCAGGTAATGACGCGCGGCACTGAAGCGACCGGAAATATGCACCATCGGCTGTAGCAACCGTATTTGCTCCATGACCTTATGCTTGCTGCGAAGCTGAAATAACCAGTCGTACAACTTGGGCTGCTTCTCGCGTATCAGCCGAGCAAGGGCAATGGTCGCCCGAACATCGGACAGCGCTTCGTGTGCATGGCCATGCTCGATGCCATTGGCCTTGCTCAACAACTCAAGGCGCAGACTGGTGCGCCCGTCCTGCTGGGGCCATTGGATGCCATCGGGTCGCAAGGCGCACGCGGCTCTAACGACATCGATCAAGTCCCAGCGGCTGTTGCCGCCCTGCCATTCGCGGGCGTAAGGGTCGAAGAAGTTGCGGTAGAGGCTGTAGCGGGTGACCTCGTCGTCGAAACGCAGCGTGTTGTAGCCGGCGCCACAGGTGCCGGGTTGTACCAGCTCGGCGTGCACCCGCGCCATGAACTCGGCCTCGCCGAGGCCTTTTTCGGCCAACTGTTGCGGCGTGACGCCCGTCACCAGGCAGGCAGCAGGGTGCGGCAGTATATCGTCCGATAGGCGGCAATAGAGGTTGACCGGATCGTCGATTTCATTGAGGTCAAGGTCAGTACGTACCCCTGCCATCTGCACGGGCCGGTCGCAGCGCGGGTTGATGCCAGTGGTTTCGTAGTCATGCCAGAAAATGCTTGAGGTCACAGGGCCGTCCTGTTGCAGGGTCGCCCTGATTCTAACGCGTTGAGCCGGGCCTGACGTCGAGCCGATGAAGCTACCTGGGGCCAGTAGGCGGTGCTATGCAGCCCCTATTGGCCCGGGCCAGTCCCATGGGCAGGCATCAGCGCTCGGCAATACCGACCTGTCAAACCGAGGTAGAGGAAGCGCGGAAACTGAAGTACTCCTGCAGAGAGCGTACAAAGTCATCGTATTCGCGAGGGGCCTGCAACAACATGAAACCCGAATCGTAATACCCAGGGGTCTGGTCCTCGCGGCACCACAGGCAACTGGCCGTAAGGTTGACGAACTGATGCCCACCCCCCGTCAACGGCAGGCGCAACTGCAATTCGTAATCGGGGCCCACCATGACCGGCAATTCGCTGATCAGCATCATGCCGTTTTCGGAGGCGTTGCCGAGCTGGCCCATCTCCTGGCCGTTGAAGCGATTGAACACTTTCAGGACAAAGGGCAGCTGGTGGCGGTCGATAAGTCGTTTATTGAATAGCGTCAAGGTCAGTCCGTCCGCGATGCCAGGAATGCCTGGTACTGGCGGTTGTTGTATCAGTTGAGTTACAGGTTAGCGCACGCTGAGACAAATCTCCCTGTCAATACAACACACCTTGGCATTAGCGCCAAGGTACGCTCGTCGCTGGCCTGGTCACGGCCGGTTCACCGCCGCGGTAGTGGCCGAGTTTCTCCAGTGTTTGCAGGCGCGCCTGGGCACGGTAGGCATATTCATTGCCCGGATAGCGCTGAATCAGGTACTGGTAGGTCTGTGCGGCATCCACATACAACGCTTGCCGCTCCAGGCACTGCCCACGCAGCAACGCGACTTCCGGGTGGATGAACGGCCGGGCGCGGCTGGTACGGTCGACCTGGGACAGCTCCAGCATTACCCGCTGGCAATTACCCCGATCATAAGCGCGGTAGGCATTGTTGAGATGGTGGTCCATGGACCAGCGGGTACACCCGACGGCACTGGCCGCGAGGGCTAAAACGATCAGCATGCGCATGGGACTCTCCTTTGCTGAACAGCATATCGGCCGACCCATCGGATTCTTCAACGATCGGCACTTACCGCGTTTGTTGACCGACCCATACCAGCCAACAAACCCGTGCCCCTGTCACCTGCACAGTTTTCCAAAGCCAGGTAGTGCAACCTAACGATGACTACAGCCCGATTCAGGAGTAGCCTCTCGCTGCGCTTCACTATAGGAGTCTGTGCATGACCATCCGCCGTACCAAAATCGTCGCCACCCTTGGCCCCGCCAGCAATTCGCCGGAAGTGATCGAACAGTTGATCCTCGCCGGCCTGGACGTGGCTCGCCTGAACTTCTCTCATGGCACTCCGGACGAGCACAAGGCACGCGCCCGCCTGATCCGTGAAATCGCTGCCAAGAATGGCCGTCACGTGGCCTTGCTCGGCGACCTGCAGGGTCCGAAGATCCGCATCGCCAAGTTCGCCAACAAGCGCATCGAACTGAAAGTCGGTGACACCTTCACCTTCTCGACCGCTCATCCGCTGACAGAAGGCAACCAGGACATCGTCGGTATCGACTACCCCGACCTGGTCAAGGACTGTGGCGTTGGCGATGAACTGCTGCTCGACGATGGCCGCGTGGTCATGCGCGTCGAAACCGCCACCGCCGACGCCCTGCACTGCGTGGTGATCATCGGTGGCCCGCTGTCGGACCACAAGGGCATCAACCGCAAAGGTGGCGGTCTGACTGCACCGGCCCTGACCGAGAAGGACAAGGCCGACATCAAGCTGGCTGCCGAGATGGACCTGGACTACTTGGCCGTATCCTTCCCGCGTGACGCCAGCGACATGGAATATGCCCGCAAACTGCGTGACGAGTCCGGTGGCAGCGCCTGGCTGGTGGCCAAGATCGAACGCGCCGAAGCGGTTGCCGACGACGAAACCCTCGACAAGCTCATTGCAGCCTCCGACGCCGTCATGGTTGCCCGTGGTGACCTGGGCGTGGAAATCGGCGACGCCGAGCTGATCGCCATCCAGAAGAAGATCATCCAGCACGCCCGCCGCAACAACAAGGCAGTGATCGTCGCGACCCAGATGATGGAGTCGATGATCCAGAACCCGATGCCGACCCGTGCCGAAGTGTCCGACGTGGCCAACGCCGTGCTCGACAACACCGATGCCGTGATGCTGTCGGCCGAAAGCGCCGCCGGGTCATACCCGATCGAAGCGGTCCAGGCCATGGCGCGCATCTGCCTGGGTGCCGAGAAGCACCCGACCAGCCAGCGCTCCAGCCACCGCCTGCACACCACGTTCGAGCGCTGCGACGAAAGCATCGCCCTGGCAGCCATGTACACGGCCAACCACTTCCCGGGTGTGAAGGCGATCATCGCCCTGACCGAGAGCGGTTATACCCCACTGATCATGTCGCGCCTGCGCTCGCATGTGCCAATCTTCGCACTGTCTCCGCACCGCGCCACCCAGGCCCGTGCCTCGATGTTCCGCGGTGTTTACCCGATCGATTTCGACCCGGCATCGCTGCCGGCCGACAAGGTCAGCCAGGCCGCCGTGGACGAGCTGCTCAAGCGTGGGCTGGTCGAGCAAGGTGACTGGGTGATCCTCACCAAGGGCGACAGCTACCACACCATCGGCGGGACCAACGGCATGAAGATCCTGCATGTCGGTGATCCGCTGGTCGGCTGATCGGCTGACCAGCCAGGGTCGCTTCGCGCGCGTTCTCCGTGCGCAAGCGGCCCTGTGCAGGCACCGCAGATACGTCGGCTCAGGCGTGCTCGACAAAGCTGTCTGCAAACACCTGCCCCCTCGGCACCCCAGCGATGAACAGCCGTCGGGCAAACCGTTCGACGCTGGCGGGCGCGCCGCACAGCAAGGCCAACGTCTGTCTCGATGAAGGCCGCAGCGCAGCCAGTGCCTCTTCCAGCTGCGCGACCACCACCAATTCCACGTTTACACCTGGCAACTGCTGCAACGGCGCTGCCAAGTAGTGCCCTGCGCGGTCGCGGGCCACGTGCAGCAACCTGATCTCCCCCTGATGGCCTTGGCGCAAGGCTTCGCGCACGATGCCCCACAGCGGTGCAAGCCCGGTACCGGCAGCCAGTACCCATAACGGTCGGTCCTGCCAGTCAAGGTCGTAATGCAATGCCCCGCCCCTCACCTCGCCAACGCGCAACACATCGCCCACTTCCAGCCCCCGCGCCCGGTCACAGAATGCACCGGGGTGCTGGCAATCGATATGAAACTCCAGGTAATCGTCTTCACCCGGCAGGCTGGCCAGCGAATAGGGCCGCGCCACCCCACCCAACCAGAGCACCGCGTGCTGGCCCGGCTGGTAGCGGACGCTGCGCTCGATCCGCAGGCGCAACCGCAGCACATCACCGAACCAGTCCAGCTCGCTGACAGTGCCACCTACGCCGTCGCGCAACGGATCGAACACCTCCACGCGCAGGTCTTCGACCACGCGGCACTGGCAAGCCAGGCGCCAGCCCACGGCATGCCTGTCCAGCGCCAGGGCTTCTGGCAGGGCGTCGAGGGGCAACCCGTCCTCACACCGTACCAGGCACGCATGGCAGCTCCCTGCGCGGCAGCTGTAGGGCACCCCGAGCCCTGCCTCGTTCAGGGCATCGAGCAAGTTGGCACCCGTCGGCACCGTCCAACAACGCGTGCCCACCCTAATTTCGGGCATGTTCACTCACCTGTTCAAACCCCTTGTGCCGATGGACGCGACCGCGCGCCCGTCGATTCTAATGCCCTGTCCTGTGCCTAGCAGCAAAAAGGATGCCGGCTACCGGCCAGACCATGGTCCTGACCACTCGCAGGTGTTTCACAGGGGCAGGCGCGCTATACTGCCGCGCCTTTTTTGCGTCGGCAGCTGTCGGCGCGCCTTTGCAAGGCGTTTCGACAGGCTGGTCGGCTCCGTCGAACGTCTCACTGAATGTTCCCGTCTTTAAGAGGAGCGCGCTGCATGACCGTGATCAAGCAAGACGACCTGATTCAGAGCGTTGCTGACGCCCTGCAATTCATCTCGTACTACCACCCCGTCGATTTCATCCAGGCCATGCACGAGGCCTACCTGCGCGAAGAGTCGCCGGCTGCGCGCGACTCCATCGCCCAGATCCTGATCAACTCGCGCATGTGTGCCACCGGTCACCGGCCTATCTGCCAGGACACCGGCATCGTCACCGTATTCGTGCGCGTGGGTATGGATGTGCGCTGGGACGGCGCCACCCTGAGCGTCGACGACATGATCAACGAAGGTGTGCGCCGCGCCTACAACCTGCCCGAAAACGTGCTGCGCGCATCGATCCTGGCCGACCCGGCCGGTGCCCGCAAGAACACCAAGGACAACACCCCGGCCGTTATCCACTACTCCATCGTCCCCGGCGACAAGGTCGAGGTGGATGTTGCAGCCAAGGGCGGCGGTTCGGAAAACAAGTCCAAGATGGCCATGCTCAACCCGTCCGACTCCATCGTCGACTGGGTACTCAAGACCGTTCCGACCATGGGCGCTGGCTGGTGCCCGCCTGGCATGCTGGGCATCGGTATCGGCGGCACCGCCGAAAAAGCCGCGGTCATGGCCAAGGAAGTGCTCATGGAGTCCATCGACATCCATGAGCTCAAGGCACGCGGCCCGCAGAACCGCCTGGAAGAAATCCGCCTGGAGCTGTTCGAGAAGGTCAATCAACTGGGCATCGGCGCCCAGGGCCTCGGTGGCCTGACCACCGTGCTCGACGTCAAGATCATGGACTACCCGACCCACGCCGCCTCGCTGCCGGTGTGCATGATCCCCAACTGCGCGGCCACTCGCCACGCCCACTTCGTGCTCGACGGCACAGGCCCGGCGGAGCTCGAAGCGCCTTCGCTGGACGCCTACCCCGAGATCGTCTGGGAAGCGGGGCCAAGCGCCCGTCGTGTCAACCTGGACAGCATCACGCCCGAAGAAGTGGCCAGCTGGAAACCGGGTGAAACCATCCTGCTCAACGGCAAGATGCTGACCGGCCGGGACGCAGCCCACAAGCGCATGGTCGAAATGCTCAACCGCGGCGAAGCACTGCCGGTGGATCTCAAGGGCCGCTTCATCTACTACGTCGGCCCGGTCGACCCGGTAGGCGACGAAGTGGTCGGCCCTGCTGGCCCCACCACCGCCACGCGCATGGACAAGTTCACCCGCCAGATCCTGGAGCAGACCGGTCTGCTGGGCATGATCGGCAAGTCCGAGCGCGGCCCGACCGCCATCGAAGCGATCAAGGACAACAAGGCCGTCTACCTGATGGCTGTAGGTGGCGCCGCCTATCTGGTTGCGCAAGCCATCCGCAAATCCAAGGTCCTGGCCTTTGCCGAACTGGGCATGGAAGCCATCTACGAGTTCGAGGTCAAGGACATGCCCGTGACCGTGGCCGTGGACAGCAACGGTGAGTCGGTGCACATCACAGGCCCCGCCTTGTGGCAGAACAAGATTGCCCAGAGCCTGGCCGTCGAAGTGAAGTAACCCATGGCAACAGCGGGCGGCGCTTTCACGGGCCGCTCGCGTGCGCAGCCATGCGCAGCCCAACCTGCGGCGGCGGACCTTGATGCCAGGGCCCGCCGCCGTTGCGTTTAAAGACGTTCGAATTGTTCGGGCCAGTCCCTGCGGGTAAATACCTGTCCCTGCTGCCTGACCCGGCGCACGGCCTCCAGGTCCAGATCGCACACCAGCCAATGGCTGCACTGCGGGTCGAGCGATTCGCTCAGTGCCATTACCCCATCCCCCGGCATGCCACGATCAGGCGGCACGAACAGCCCTGCCCGGCCTAGGTTCTCGTCCAATGCCGGCGACCAGGGTGCCAGCCCTACGGTCGGGCTCTGCAACACGGCCAGCTGGTTCTCCAAGGCGCGTGCCTGAGCCCCGATCCGTACACGGTGATAGCCGGCTTCGGTGTCGGTGCAGCTTGGCGCCAGGATCAGGTCGGCCCCACGCTCTGCCAACCGGCGTGCCAAGAGCGGGAACTCATTGTCGTAACAGACCAGGATGCCAAGACGCCCCAGATCGGTGTCGAACACCGTCAGCCCATGGCCTGCGGCAATGCCCCACTGTTCCCGCTCGAAGCGGGTCATCATCAGCTTGTCCTGATGCCCTAGCGCGCCTTGGGGGCCAAACAGCCAGGCGCGGTTGCGGTAGGCGCCGTCGCTGTCCAGTACCGGAAGCGTGCCTGGTTGCAGGTAGATGCCCCAACGCTTGGCCAGGCCTGCACACAGGGCCTTCCACGGCTCGATCAAAGGCTGGATGCCTGCAATGGAAGCCTTCAGGTCCCCCCGCTGCTCGGGGGTCAGCTGCCCGCTGAGCACCAGCCCTGCATATTCGGGCAGCAGCAGCAGGCGCGCGCCCGCCTCCACCGCCTCTGCACACAAGCCCTGCAGGTGGTCGGCATAAGCCTCCCAGGTTTCGTGCAGCTCAATGGCGTATTGGCAGGCCGCGACACGGATCAAAGGGGCAGTTCCTTGAGCCAGAACGACATCAGCTTGTCCGAGCTTTCCTGCTCGTCCAGGTCGCGCCAGGCATACCGGGTACGCAGGGATGGGTCATGGAGGAAACCGCGGTTGCGCCAGAACCCATGCAAGGGCTTGTAGTCGGCCGGGCGGCGCGGATGTACACCGGGCCGCTCCACGGCGCAGAACGCGCAGTAATCGAACTCGGCCAGTTTGTGGGCATAGGATTCGCGTTCGATAAAAAAGCGTACCCCAAGCCCCTGCCCTCGGTATGGCGGCAAAACCACGGACTCGCCGAAATAGTAGACGCTGGCCGGGTCGCGGCCCTGGGCCACGAACGGCTCCTGGAACTCGGGCGCAACGTCGACCAGGGGCAGGCCCGTGGAGGCGCCCACTACCTTGTCCTCATCCATGGCCAGCACCACCAGGCTGCGCCCGGAACGGGCATAGGCGGCCAGGTAGTCGGCTTCATACTCGGGCGAGCCATCGTAGAGGTAGGGGAACTCGCGGAACACAGTCAGGCGCAGACGAGCGAGGTCATCGATATAGGGCGCGATGGCGGCGCCGTGCAGTAGGCGTATTTGCATGCTTGGCGGTCGTTTTGTCGATGTGGATGACGCGCTCGGCTAAGCCGGGCTTGAGGGGAAACCCTATCATCCAGGCCAACGACACGCCTTTTCCCTACACGACAGGTAATGTTCCATGACCGCTACCGAATTGGTAAACGCTTACTACGCCGCGTTCAACGCAGGCGACATGCCAGGGTTTCTGGCCCTGCTCAGCGAAGATGTGATTCACGACATCAATCAGGGTGAGCGGCAGATGGGCAAGGCCAGGTTCGCCGCCTTCATGGACAAGATGAACCGCTGCTACCGCGAGCGCCTGGCCGACATCGTGGTGATGCAGAATGCCGACGGCAGTCGCGCGGCGGCGGAATTCACCGTGCACGGGCAATATGTGGCCGATGACGAAGGCCTGCCTGCGGCCACCGGCCAGACCTATGTCCTGCCGGCCGGCGCGTTCTTCTATATCCATTGCGGCAAGATCGCCCGCGTAACCAACTACTACAACCTCAACGATTGGGTCGAGCAAGTCGGTTGACCCACGGGCTGGGCGGCCTGATGAGTCAGAGGATACGGGTGCCCAACACCTTCAAAAACGCCGCCAACCACGCAGGGTGAGCCGGCCAAGCGGGCGCAGTGACCAGGTTGCCGTCCACATGGGCCTGGTCCACCGCAATGTCGATATAGGTGCCGCCGGCCAGGCGCACCTCGGGCGCGCAGGCCGGGTACGCACTGCACTCCCGGCCTTTGAGCACCCCGGCAGCGGCCAGTAACTGGGCGCCGTGACACACGGCAGCGATGGGCTTGCCTGCCTGGTCGAACGCTCGCACTAGGTCGAGCACTTTCTCGTTAAGGCGCAGGTATTCCGGGGCACGCCCGCCCGGAATTACCAGTGCATCGTAACTTTCGGCGCGGGCCCGGACGAAGTCGTGATTCAGGGCAAAGTGGTGCCCCGGCTTTTCACTGTAGGTCTGGTCGCCTTCGAAGTCGTGGATAGCCGTGCGCACGGTCTGGCCCGCCACCTTTTCCGGGCACACGGCGTGCACGGTATGCCCAACCATGCTCAGCGCCTGGAAGGGCACCATGATCTCGTAGTCCTCGACGTAATCGCCCACCAGCATGAGTATCTTCTTAGCCGTCATCGCATCCATTCCCTCGATTGCCTGTGAACCGTCATTGCACGATAGCTGCGCTCAGTCGCGCCGGTCGAGCACGTTGGCCACCAACCGGTCCAGCCATCCCCAGATGCGCTGTTTGACCCGTCGCCAGAAGGGCCTGGCGTTCCAATGCGCCAGGTCAACTTCCTCGCTCAGGGCAAAATCGCGTTCGAAACTTTCGACCACCGCGCTCGTCAGCGGCAGGTCCAACGCTTCTATATTGGCCTCCAGATTGAAGCGCAGGTTCCAATGGTCGAAGTTGCAGGAGCCGATGCTGACCCAATCGTCCACCACCACCATCTTCAGGTGCAAAAAGCACGGCTGATACTCGAAAATACGCACGCCAGCGCGCAGCAGGCGTGGATAGTACCGGTGACCGGCATACCGTACCGAAGGGTGATCGGTGCGCGGGCCGGTGAGCAGCAACCGCACGTCGACGCCCTTGCCAGCTGCGCGGCGCAGCGAGCGACGCACGCTCCAGGTCGGCAGAAAGTAAGGCGTGGCCAGCCAAATGCGCTGCTTGCCGCTGTTGAGGGCACGTACCAACGAATGCAGGATGTCCTGATGCTGGCGGGCGTCGGCATAGGCCACCCGGCCCATGCCCTGCCCTTGCGCGGGCACCTTGGGCAGACGCGGCAGGCCGAAGCCCTCGGCAGGGCGCCAGGCCGTGCGGCGATGGTTGGCCTGCCACTGGCGATCGAACAGCAATTGCCAGTCGCTCACCACCGGGCCTTGCATCAGCACCATCACCTCGTGCCATTCGCTGCTGGGCTGGCCCGGTTGCCAGAACTCATCGGTAACCCCGGTACCGCCCACCACCGCCCACTGCTCGTCGACCACCAGTAACTTGCGATGGTCGCGGTACAGGTTGCGCAGCCCGCGTTTCCAATGCAGCCGGTTGTACCAGCGCAGGTAAACACCGGCATCCAACAGACGTTGCCGCAGCTTGGCGCTCAAGGCCAGCGACCCGTAATAATCGAACAGGCAGCGCACCCGCACCCCGCGGCGGGCCGTCTGTTCCAGCACGTGGACCACAGCCTCGGCGCAGGCCCCGGACTCGACCAGGTACAGTTCCAGGTCGACCTGCTTCTGGGCATGCTCAATGGCCGACAGTATGCGGGGGAAGAATTGTGGCCCATCGATCAGCAGCTCGAACTGGTTGCCATCCCGCCAGGGGAAGACCGGGCCCGGCATGTCAGCGCGCAGTGAAGATCAGTACCGCATTGACCGGTACGGACGGGTTGATGGCCGTAAGGTTGGCGAACTTGCGCAGGGCTTGCAGCCCCGGCATCAGGCCGAAATCCTCGGCGCGCAGCACCAGAGGCTCAAGAGTGACGACCTGGAATCGACGCTCGTCCAGGCGAGTGGCCAACAGCAAGGCGTCGTAGCGGTGGGACTGACCGTGCAACGTTACCGTCAGCGGCAGGCGCAATTCGATCTGCGCACCGTTGGCCAGGTCATTGATCGGGCGCAGATCCAGTTGCGCCTGCACGGTCGCTTCGGCAAACCGTGCGACGTCGAACAACGCGTCACGCATGCGCTCATCACGCAGCGGGACGCCGCTGCTGACCGAATCCATCTCGATACGAAGGCTAGCGGCGCCCTTGCGGTCCACCGTGCCATGCAGCACCAGGAAGCGGTGCACCTGCGCCGCTTCGCCATTGGTGCCGGTGATGAACGACAGGCGAGACGACTCGCCGTCAAGGTGCCAATTGGCGTGTGCAGGCAGGCACAACGCAAGCAGCAGTGCAGGCCATAGGCGGAGTGACTTGAGCATGAGGGGTCTCGAAAATGCAGGCGACTCACCTTACCGCGCAGGTCTTTGGCACAGCAAGCGCCAGCACGTTCGCCGCCACGCCCAACCGGCGGGTCATGCAAGCATCATCGAACCTTCATCGCCATGACATCCCGTGTTTCTAGCCTGAACGCGCACATAAAAGCCTACCGGCCACCCTTGCATGGCTGATTTTATGGAGACTCGTAATGACGCGAATCGCTCATGTTGCCGACACCTGCACCGGACACCGCCTGCACGCCGAGCGCCTGATGGGTCCCGCTGCATTGCAGGAGGCCCAGGCCCTGCGCTATCAGGTCTTCAGCGAAGCGTTCGATGCAAGGTTCAAGGGTGCCGAGCACGGCCTGGACCAGGACGAATTTGACCCGCACTGCCGCCATATCGGCGTACGCGATGTCACCACCGGACGGCTGGTGGCCACCACGCGACTGCTCGACCACGAGGCGGCCAGCAACCTGGGCCGCTTCTACAGCGAGGAGGGGTTCAGCCTGCAAGGGTTGCTGCAACTCCAGGGCCCCATCCTGGAGGTGGGTCGTACCTGCGTGGCCGCGCCGTACCGCAACGGGGGCACCATTGCCACGCTCTGGAGCGAGCTGGCCGACGTACTCAACGAAGGCGGTTATCGCTACCTGATGGGTTGCGCCAGCATCTCGATGCAAGACGGCGGGGTGCAGGCGCATGCAGTCATGCAACGCCTGCGCGAACGCCACCTGTGCACCCAGGACCTGCGTGCCGAACCCCGCAATCCGCTGCCGCCGCTGACGTTGCCGGATAACGTGAGCGCCCAGATGCCGGCCTTGCTCAAGGCCTACATGCGCCTGGGCGCCAAGGTCTGTGGCGAACCGTGCTGGGATGAAGACTTCCAGGTCGCCGATGTGTTCATCCTGCTCAAGCGCGAGGCGCTGTGCCCGCGCTACGCCCGTCACTTCAAGGCCGCTGTGTGAGGGGCCGTCTTCGGCAGGTGGGGCGCCTGGTTCACATGCTGCTGGTGGTGGTGCTGGGGCTGCTGATGGCCAGTCTGCTCGTCATCGGGATGCACCTTGGCATCAAGACCTCGCTCGAACGCCGGCAACGCTGGACCCGGCTGTTCATGCGGCGCCTGGTAGCAGTACTGCCCTTCGACGTCTGCGTGACGGGCAAGCTGCCGAGCACGCCCATGCTATGGGTCGGCAACCATGTGTCCTGGACCGACATCCCCCTGCTGGGCATGCTCGCGCCTGTGTCGTTTCTGTCCAAGGCAGAAGTCCGGCACTGGCCGCTTGCCGGGTGGCTGGCCGAGCAGGCAGGCACCCTGTTCATCAGGCGCGGCGCCGGCGATGGGCAGCAGCTACGCGTGCAGATCGGCCAGCAGTTGGTCACAGGCCACCCCCTGCTGCTGTTCCCCGAGGGCACGACCACCGACGGGCACCAGCTCAGGACCTTCCATGGGCGCCTGTTGGCGGCAGCCATCGACCAGGGCATCGCCGTGCAACCAGTGGCAATCCAATACCAGCGGCGGGGCCAGATCGACCCCTTGGCGCCCTTCGTGGGGGATGACGATCTAGTGTCACACCTGCTGCGGTTGCTGGCACAACCTCACGGCCAAGTGCGCATTCACCTGCTCGAGCCACTGACAAGCCATGGCAAGGGCCGCACGCTGCTGGCGCTCCAGGCCCAGCGCTCGATCCATCAGGCGCTCTACGGCACACCAGAGCCACCGGTACTTCACAGGCCGTGTGCGACCGCCACCTGAACGCAGCGCCCTGGCGCCAATCACGCAGCAGATCAGTCAATCAACGAGCGGGCCGGCCTGTGCCCGATGGCTGGCAGCGAAGGCTTGTACCAGCGGGTAGAACGTGCGGAAATCATCGAGCAACGGCACGTACAGGCGATCGAGTTCCTCCATGACCCCTGCCAAGCCTTCAGGCCGTGACAAGCGCCGGGCGATCCCGGCGAACACCTGTTCCAGCGTGGCGAAGTCGGCATAGGAGCCCAGCCAGTCAGACTGCGCCATGGAAGGCGCGATGTGCGCCAGCCGGCCCGGCAGCGCGGGCTCGGCCAACAGCACCTGATAGAACGCATGGGTGAACTGACGCAGCGGCTGGCGCCCATATTCAGGCCAGTGCCGCGCCAGGCAGTGGTCGAAGAAGACGTCCAGCGCAATCCCCGCAAACCGGCGTCGCACCCGCGTAAAACGCGCCAGGGAGGCCAGCACGACAGGGTGCGCGTCAGTGAAACTGTCGATGTGCCGGTGCAGGCGGATGGACGCCTCGATTTGCGGCGCGAATCGCCCTTCCAGCGAGCCTTTGACGAAGTCCCCGTAGAGGCTGCCCAGCAACTGCTGTGGGGCTGGCCCCCCAAGGTGAAGGTGTGCAAGATAATTCATGGCGCCAGTCTATCACTTGCCTGGAATGCATCGCCGCCGAGCGATATACCGTCTGGCTATCTGTTCGGAACACTTAAAGCTTTGCGACTCCCTTTGACTCTCAGGTATCCGTCATGACCACGCTATTCGATCCAATCACCCTGGGCGATCTGGAACTGCCCAATCGCATCATCATGGCCCCACTCACCCGCTGCCGCGCAGACGCCGGCCGCGTGCCGAACGCACTGATGGCCGAATACTACGTGCAACGTGCCAGTGCCGGCCTGATCATCAGCGAGGCGACCTCGGTCAGCCCCATGGGCGTGGGCTACCCGGACACGCCGGGCATATGGAGCGCTGAACAGGTCAGGGGCTGGACCAACGTCACCAATGCCGTGCATGCCGCAGGCGGCCGAATCTTCTTGCAGCTGTGGCACGTGGGCCGCATTTCCCATCCACGCTACCTCGATGGCCAATTACCGGTCGCCCCCAGCGCCATCCAACCCAAGGGGCACGTGAGTCTGGTTCGCCCGCTCAGTGACTACCCCACGCCTCGGGCGCTGGATACCGAAGAGATCAGCGACATCGTCGAGGCCTTCCGCATGGGCGCCGAAAACGCCAAGGCCGCAGGCTTTGACGGCGTCGAGATTCATGGCGCCAACGGCTATCTGCTCGACCAGTTCCTGCAAAGCAGCACCAACCAGCGTAGCGACGCGTACGGTGGCTCGCTGGAAAACCGGGCCCGCCTGCTGCTGGAGATCACCGACGCCGTAGTCCAGGTATGGGGAGCGCAGCGCGTCGGGATGCACCTGGCGCCGCGCGCCGATGCCCACGACATGGGCGATGCCGACCGCGCCCAGACCTTCACGTATGTGGCGCGGGAGTTGGGCAAGCGGGGCATAGCCTTCATCTGCTCACGGGAGCGTGAGCGCGAAGACAGCCTTGGCCCTGCACTCAAAGCAGCATTTGGCGGCGTCTATATCGTCAACGAAGGTTTCGACAAGGCCAGTGCCAATGCGGCCTTGGCCGATGGCAAGGCTGACGCCGTGGCCTTTGGCGTGCCGTTCATCGCCAACCCGGACCTGCCTGCACGCCTGGCTGGCGATGCGCCACTGAACGAAGCTCACCCGGAAACGTTCTATGGCCAAGGTCCGGTGGGGTACATCGATTACCCACGCCTGTAAGGCCTGAGACAGGGGCCAGGACCCGGCCCCTGTCCTTCCCGGTCACGGCCTGGCGTTGATCTGCTGTTGCAGGTTCTGCAACTGGCTCTGGACGTTGTTCAGGTTACGGGTCATCTGACCACGAAACGCGTCGAACTCCTGCACCGATGCGCCACCGCCGGCCGTGGTGTTGGGGCGGTTGTCCAGCTGGCTTTTGAGCACGAGCACATCCTGCTCCAGGCTTTCGATGGCGGCCTTGGGGTTGCCTTGTTTTTTCAGCGCCGCCACTTCCTCGCTCAGGCTCTTGAGTTGCCCGTCGAGCTTGCCCCCATCGACCTGGCCCGACTTGAGCGCTGCCAACTCGCCGTTCACCGCCTTCAACTGCGCCTGCAACTGCGTTTGCAGTTCGGTCACCGCCCGCTGCTGTTCACGGGTGTCGGCCAGGACCTGCTCCAGGCGCTTGCCAAGGTCCCCGGCCTGGCCCGCCACACCCGCCTGCTGCTTGCCCTGTTCGGCCAGACTGGCCTGCAACTGGCTGATCTGCTGCTTGAGGGCTTCACTGCCACTGTTGCTCGACGAGGCGCTGGCTTCGACCTTGCCGCTGATCGCCTGCAATCGCCCTGCCGCGTCTTCGCTGATGCGCGCGAAGCTCTCCTGGGTGGCGACCAGTTGCTGCTCCATCAGGGAGATCTGCCGATAGCTCCACCACCCTAGACAACCCAGGGCGATGAACGCAGCTACCAGCATCGCCCACAACGGGCCGGTGCTCGGTGGCCTGGTCGCTTGACGACGACTGCGCGGGACATGGGCCGCAAGCACCTCATCGTCGTCATCCGGCGTCCCTGCGCGCAAGGCCGGTACATCATCGAAATCATCGCGAGCATCAAAGCGCATGAGCATCCCACCACAGAGGTTGCAAATAAGCGGGATTATAAACCGCGCACGCAGCCAGGTGATGCTCGACGTCGTGGTGAGCGCTTACCGGCCAGGCGGCTGGTGTTTCCACCAAGTGCAGAATTCGTCCAATGCCGCCCATACGCTAGTGGCGGGCTGGTAGCCCAGGTACTGACTGGCGCGGCTGATGTCCAGGGTAAAATCGCGACTCATCACCTGCATGGCCAGGCGTGACAGCGTAGGCTCGGGCCGCCCCGGCCATAGGGCGCACGCCGCCTCGTTGAAGGCGGCCAGGCCGTAGGCCAGCCCATAGCCTCGGTAGCGGGTGACCTGGGGGAGCTGAAGTTGACGCAGGACATAGTTGATCACGTCCCATAGCGGCAAGGGCTGGCCATTGCTGATGTTGTACGCTTGCCCAAGCGCACGCCCGTCAGCGAACACTGCGTTGTACAGCGCTTCGTTCAGGTTGTGAACACTGGTGAAGTCAACTTTGTTCAAGCCGTTGCCGATAATTGCCAGCCTGCCTTTGCGTTGCAGGTGCACCAGCCGCGGCAGCAGGCTCGTATCGCCTGCACCGATGACGAAACGTGGGCGCAGCGCCAATACTTCGAGGCCAAACTCCTGGGCGCCGAAAACCTTCTGTTCGGCAATGAACTTGGTCCTGGCGTAGTGATTGGCAAACCGGCCGGGCACCTGATCCTCGCCAATGGCCATGCGTGAACGACCATTGAAGTAGATCGACGGCGAAGACAGGTGCACAAGACGACGTACGTGTTCCTTCAGGCAGCCTTCGACGACGTTTTCGGTGACCACCACGTTGCCCTGGGCGAACGTCTGATAGTGCCCCCAGTGCCCCACAGCACCAGCGCAATGCACCACGGCCTCGACGCCCTGGCACAGGCGCCGGGCCAATTCCGCGTCGCCAAGGTCGCCGGGGATGAACTGCGCGCCACGCCGCACCAGGTGCTCCACACCTTCGACACGCCGGCCACTGACCCGCACATCCAGCCCCCGCTCCAGGGCCAGCCGAGCGAAACGCCCGCCGATGAAGCCACTCGCGCCAGTGACCAGAATTCGCATGTAACACTCCGCCTTGCCTGATGTTCAGAAGCCTTTGACGCCCTTCGGCGCTACAACGGCACCAGCCAGTGGTGGGCGCTATGGCGCAGGTGGTCGGTCAGCTGTGCCAGCAGTTGCCCGCCGTTACGCCAATGATGCCAGTACAACGGTACATCGATCGGGGTATCGCTGCAGATTTCCACCAATTGGCCGCTTGCCAGTTGCTCGCGGGCCTGCAGCTCCGGCACCAGCCCCCAACCCAATCCCGCTTCGGTCATGCGCAAAAAGCCTTCGGAAGAGGGGCACAAATGATGCAGAAAACCGTCCTGCACACCTAAAGAGGCCAAGTAGCGGTGCTGTAGAAAATCGTCGGGGCCGTAGACGATTGCGGGCGTGCGGGCCAGGCGGCAGGCATCGAAGCCTTGGGCAAAATGCTGCTTCATGAAGGCAGGGCTGGCCAATGCCCGATAACGCATTGCCCCCAGGGCCAGGCTGCGGGCGCCGGCCACTGGGCGTTCGCTGCCGCACAGGCAGGCCGCCACGTCACCGGCGCGCATGCGCTTGAGACCTACTTCCTGGTCCTCGACTATCAGATCGGTAAGCACCTTGTGCTCGGCACAGAATTGCCCCACTGCGCTGGCCCACCACGTGGCCAGGCTATCGGCATTGAGGGCGATGCGCAGACGTTCCGGCATGCCCCCGTCCTCGAGCGCGGGTACCTGGCGCTGCAAGTCGCGCTCAAGCAGGCGCACCTGCTGCACATGGTTGAGCAATTGCCGGCCTACCTCCGTCGGGCCAGGCGGAGCAATGCGAACCAGTACCGGCTGCCCCACGCGCGCCTCCAGCAACTTGATGCGCTGCGACACGGCCGATTGAGACAGGCCCAGCACCTGCGCTGCACGCTCGAAGCCGCCTTGCTCGACGACGGCAGCAAGGGCCGCGAGCAACTTGTAGTCGAACATCGATTTTCCTAATGACCGGTGAGCTTTATTGATTTTTCTTATAACCCGCCAGTTGTCACACTGGCCAGCATCTTTCGAGGAGTCGTTTTCCATGTGGCAGAGTTATCTCAATGGCCTGCTGGTCGCCCTGGGCCTGATCATGGCCATTGGCACGCAGAACGCATTCGTTCTGGCGCAAAGCCTGCGCCGCGAGCATCACTTGCCGGTAGCGGCGCTGTGCATCCTGTGTGATGCCCTGTTGGTCGCCGCAGGTGTATTCGGTCTTGCCACGGCCTTGGCCCATAATCCGACGCTGCTGAGCGTGGCCCGCTGGGGGGGCGCGGTATTCCTCATCTGGTACGGGATCAAAGCCCTGCGCAGTGCCTTCTCCGACCAGAGCCTGCAGCACCAGCAGGGCCAGGGCATGCGTTCACGGCGGGCCGTGCTGCTCAGTGCCCTGGCGGTCACCTTGCTCAACCCCCACGTCTATCTTGACACTGTGCTGCTGATCGGCTCGCTCGGGGCCCAGCAGACGGCGCCAGGGGCCTACGTGGCGGGGGCTGCCAGCGCCTCGCTGCTATGGTTCTCGACCCTGGCGATCGGGGCGGCATGGTTGGCTCCCTGGCTGGCACGGCCAGGCACCTGGCGTCTGCTGGACCTGATGGTGGCCGTGATGATGTTTGCCGTGGCAGCGCAACTGATCTTCAACTGATCATTCGAGCCCAGGGTGCCAGCGCGTGACGTCCCTGCCCGTCCTGCCTGGAAACGACCGCCACCGGTCGCTGCCCGCCAAGGCACCTGGAACCTCTAATCCCTATGTTTGTTGCGTGGTTATGCGCCAAGGCTTGGTGCTATGATCCAGCCCTTGCGTCGCAAAGAGTACAAACTCGCCGACGCACATAGGGCCGCCCGTGATCGGCCCTGCGCAAACCGCGAACTAGACCTGAATCAGGAGATCTACCATGGCTTTTGAATTGCCGCCGCTGCCCTACGCCCACGATGCCCTGCAGCCGCACATCTCCAAGGAAACCCTGGAGTATCACCACGACAAGCACCACAACACCTATGTCGTGAACCTGAACAACCTGGTACCGGGCACCGAATTCGAAGGCAAGACCCTGGAAGAGATCGTCACCTCTTCGTCGGGTGGCATCTTCAACAACGCCGCTCAAGTGTGGAACCACACCTTCTACTGGAACTGCCTGTCGCCAAACGGCGGCGGCCAGCCGACCGGCGCCCTGGCAGAAGCCATCAACACCGCTTTCGGTTCCTTCGACAAGTTCAAGGAAGAGTTCACCAAGACGTCCGTCGGCACCTTCGGTTCCGGCTGGGGCTGGCTGGTCAAGAAAGCGGATGGTTCCCTGGCGCTGGCCAGCACCATCGGTGCCGGCAACCCGCTGACCAGCGGCGATACCCCGCTGCTGACCTGCGATGTCTGGGAACACGCCTACTACATCGACTACCGCAACCTGCGTCCAAAGTATGTCGAGGCGTTCTGGAACCTGGTCAACTGGGCCTTCGTGGCTGAGCAGTTCGAAGGCAAGACCTTCAAGGCCTGAGTCCAGCACTGTTCTTGAAGCCCGGCCATGTGCCGGGCTTTTTTCATGCCTGCTACTGGACGATGCCGCACTTGCTCAGCGTGCATAGCGCGCTAACATCAAATTTCCGGTTTCTTGACGACGCCCACTCAAGTTACCCAGGGCTTCAACCGATACACTGCTAATGACCGTCCCGTAGTGAACGGTCATGATTGATGGCAAAATAATGTCATTTGCATGGATTAAGGAACCTCCATTGAAGCTGGAATTGCGTAACAGCTTGTCGGTCAAGTTGCTCAGGGTCGTGCTCCTGGCGGCGCTAGCGGTCGGCGTCGTGCTCAGCTGTGCGCAAATCGTCTATGACACCTACAAGACCCGCCAGGCCGTCAACAATGACGCCCAGCGCATTCTTGACATGTTCCGCGATCCTTCTACACAGGCGGTCTACAGCCTGGACCGTGAAATGGGCATGCAGGTCATGGAAGGTCTGTTTCAGGACGAATCGGTGCGAATGGCCTCCATCGGTCACCCTAACGAAACCATGCTGGCAG
This sequence comes from Pseudomonas sp. KCJK9111, assembly GCF_046231935.1. Taxonomy (NCBI): domain Bacteria; kingdom Pseudomonadati; phylum Pseudomonadota; class Gammaproteobacteria; order Pseudomonadales; family Pseudomonadaceae; genus Pseudomonas; species Pseudomonas sp. KCJK9111. The sequence continues at coordinate 20,499 of NZ_JBJJMO010000057.1, forward strand.
AAAAGTCCAGGCCGTTGCAGGACATGCCCCTGCGCTGGCTCACCGATCTGATTCTTGGCCAGGAGCGTACCTACACCACGCAGCTGGTAGGCCGGGGGCCCTACAGTGAATATTACGGCGACCTCAACATCACCCTCGACACGGCCGCCTATGGCGAAGACTTTCTGATCAACGCCGTGATCATCTTCATCTCCGGCGTGCTTCGGGCGCTTGCCATGGGGCTGGTGCTGTACCTGGTCTACCACTGGCTGTTGACCAAGCCACTCTCCAAAATCATCGAACACCTCACCCAGATCAATCCAGACCGCCCCAGCCAGCACCAGATCCCACTGATAAAGGGCCATGAGAAAAACGAGCTCGGCCTTTGGGTGAACACCGCCAACCAGTTGCTGGCATCGATCGAACGCAATACCCACCTGCGCCATGAGGCCGAGAACAGTCTGCAGCGCATGGCCCAGTACGACTTCCTCACCGGTCTGCCCAACCGCCAGCAACTGCAGCAGCAACTGGACAAGATCCTGGTGGACGGTGGGCGCCTGCAACATCGGGTGGCCGTGCTCTGTGTAGGCCTAGACGACTTCAAGGGCATCAACGAGCAGTTCACCTATCAGGTCGGCGATCAGCTGCTGCTGGCCCTGGCCGATCGTCTGAGGGCCCACAGCGGACGCTTGGGCGCGCTGGCGCGGCTGGGGGGCGACCAGTTCGCCCTGGTGCAGGCCAACATCGAACAGCCCTACGAAGCGGCAGAGCTTGCGCAAAGCATTCTGGACGACCTGGAGGTGCCCTTCGACCTGGACCACCACCAGCAGATCCGCCTGCGCGCCACCATCGGCATCACCCTGTTCCCGGAAGACGGCGACAGCACCGAGAAGCTCCTGCAAAAAGCCGAGCAGACCATGACCCTGGCCAAGGCGCGCTCACGCAATCGCTACCAGTTCTACATCGCCAGCGTGGACACCGAGATGCGCCGGCGCCGCGAACTGGAAAAGGACCTGCGCGAGGCTCTGCCACGCAACCAGCTGTACCTGGTCTACCAACCCCAGATCAGCTATCGCGATCATCGCGTTGTAGGGGTCGAGGCGTTGCTGCGCTGGCAGCATCCGGAACTGGGCATGGTGCCGCCCGATCAGTTCATACCGCTGGCCGAACAGAACGGCAGCATCATCGGGATCGGCGAGTGGGTGCTGGATCAGGCCTGCCGGCAGTTGCGCGAATGGCACGACCTGGGCTTCAGCGAGCTGCGCATGGCGGTCAATCTGTCCACCGTGCAACTTCACCACAGCGAACTGCCGCGGGTGGTGAACAATTTGCTTCAGGCCTATCGCCTGCCTCCGCGCAGCCTGGAACTGGAGGTGACCGAAACCGGCTTGATGGAGGACATCAGCACCGCGGCCCAGCACTTGCTGAGCCTGCGGCGTTCGGGCGCCCTGATCGCCATCGACGACTTCGGTACCGGGTACTCGTCTTTGAGCTACCTCAAGTCCTTGCCCTTGGACAAGATCAAGATCGACAAGAGCTTCGTGCAGGACCTGCTCGATGACGACGATGACGCGACCATCGTGCGCGCCATCATTCAGTTGGGCAAAAGCCTGGGCATGCAGGTGATTGCCGAAGGCGTGGAAACCGCCGAACAGGAAGCCTACATCATTGCCCAAGGCTGCCACGAGGGCCAGGGCTACCACTACAGCAAGCCGCTGTCGGCCCGGGAACTGACCAGCTTCCTCAGGCAGGCCCAGCGCAATCAGGTTTCCATGCTCTGAATGCACAGGTGACACGCCGTGACCTGCTTTTACATGAATCGCAGGCTGGACCCTTTACAGCAAATGCAAATCTTTCGCATGATGTGTCGGTTCAGCGTGCCATCGCGCACGATTCACCCACGGTCCAACCACACGACGCAGGAAACCAACAATGATTCGAATGCCCCTGGCCTCTGCCAGCCTGCTGGCCATTGCCATCGCTCTCGCCGGTTGCGGTGAAGGCAAGGACGACAAGGCCGCCGCGCCGCAAGCCCAGGCTCCCGCTGCCGCCAGCACCCCTGCCGCAACGCCAGGGGCTGTCGACGAAGCCGCTGCCAAGGCCGTGGTCAAGCACTACGCCGAGATGGTCCATGCCGTGTACAGCGACTCGCTGAGCACCGCCAAGACCCTGCAGGCCGCCGTCGACGCATTCCTCGCCACGCCCAACGATCAGACGCTCAAGGCCGCCAGGGACGCCTGGGTCGCGGCGCGCGTGCCCTACCTGCAAAGCGAAGTGTTCCGCTTCGGCAACACCATCATCGACGACTGGGAAGGCCAGGTGAACGCCTGGCCCCTGGACGAAGGCCTGATCGACTACGTCGACGCCAGCTACGAGCACGCCCTGGGTAACCCGGCAGCCAGCGCCAACATCATCGCCAACACCGAGATCCAGGTAGGCGAAGAGAAAATCGACGTCAAGGACATCACCCCCGAGAAGTTGGCCAGCCTCAACGAACTGGGCGGCTCCGAAGCCAACGTCGCCACCGGCTACCACGCCATCGAATTCCTGCTGTGGGGCCAGGACCTGAACGGTACCGGCCCAGGTGCGGGTAATCGTCCGGCGTCGGATTACCTCGAAGGCGAGGGCGCCACGGGTGGCCACAACGACCGCCGCCGCGCCTACCTCAAGGCGGTCACCGACCTTCTGGTCGCCGACCTTGACGAGATGGTGGCCAACTGGGCGCCGAACGTGGCCGACAACTATCGCGCCAAGCTCGAAGCCGAGCCTGCCACCGACGGCTTGCGCAAGATGCTGTTCGGCATGGGCAGCCTGTCGCTCGGTGAGCTGGCTGGCGAGCGCATGAAGGTGTCCCTGGAGGCGAACTCGCCCGAGGACGAGCACGACTGCTTCAGCGACAATACCCACTACTCGCATTTCTACGATGCCAAGGGCATTCGCAATGTCTACCTGGGCGAGTACACCCGCCCTGATGGTACCAAGCTAACCGGGCCTAGCCTGTCGTCACTGGTGGCCAAGGCCGACCCTGCTGCCGATGCGACCCTGCGGGCAGACCTGGAAGCCACTGAAGCGAAGATCCAGGTGATCGTCGACCACGCCCTCAAGGGCGAGCACTATGACCAACTGATCGCCGCCGACAACGCCGCCGGCAACCAGATCGTGCGTGATGCGATTGCAGCCCTGGTCAAGCAGACCGGTGCCATCGAACAGGCCGCCGGCAAACTGGGCATCGACAACCTGAACCCCGACACAGCCGACCACGAATTCTGATCCCATCTGGTGCGGCACCCAACGCCCGGCCTTGAGCCGGGCGTTTTCATGTCTGCGGCACCGCTTCCTGCTGCCTGGCAGGCCGCCCATCGCCCACTCTGCACGCATCATTCAATCGCCAACAGGGTGGTAGCCAATGCTGCAGATTCTCGATGTTTGGGGAGAGGGCCGGATCGTGCAGCGCATTGAAGGCACGAACCTGATCACAGGATTTCACAACGCCTACAACCTCAACAAAGCTGGCCAGCGTATCTCCAACGGCCCATTTGCAGGCGGGCCGATCCCCAACCTGATCCTGGTGTACGAGTACGACGCGCCCAAGTTCCCGATCGACGACCATACCGTTCCCCATGTCACCCTCATGGGCGCGCCGATCACCCATACGGTGGCCGAGGAGATGTGCCGTGTATTGGCAGGGTTAGGCAAGGTCTACCTGTACGACCCCAACGAAACCGACCGACGACTGTTCGAAGCCGTGGCCTACGCGCATGGTCTGCAACCTTTGGGTCGCTTCGACCCAGCCGCACTCGAACCGCCCTTCAATGAAATCACCTTGCTTGCGGCCTACGTATACCGCGCCCCGAGCGGCCCCCTCCCCCGTCCGAGTACTCACCCATAAAGGAGATAAACCATGGCCAGCGTTACCTACCTGCGTTCCATTGCCAACAACACCCCTTATACCCTGACCTTGATCGACGGAGAGAACCGCAGCCAAAGCCTGGCGATTGGCGCCCAGCACGTCTGGAACGGCTCGCTCGCAGTGCCTTGGATCGGTAAATCCGAAGAGAACTACAAAGCGCTGCGCTTGATTCTGGGGCCAGGCGCAGACACCAACATCTGGCTTTTTCAGGATTACTGGCAGCCCGCCCACAAGGATGCGGTGAAATACCTGACCGCCTCGTCCATGGAATATGCCAGCGAGGAAGTGATGGAGGTCCCGGGCGATAACCGCGAAGGCGGTAGCAAGAACCTCATCGTCAGCCTGGTCAACCGCCAGTTCAAACTCTTGATGGCCTGAGCACTGCTACGACGATTTCATCCAGCAAACGCAAATTGCTCTTATTCAATGATCCTGGGCCTGATAAGCTTGCACGCCGGATTTTCGTTCAGGCCCAGGATTCTGCATGTCCCTGCCGCTGTCCCGACTTGCCCCTCTGCTGCTGGTCTTTGCCCTCGCCGCCTGTGACGACGCCCCGCGTTTTACCCAGGCCGAGCCGGGCGAAGCGCTGTCAGGTGGCAAGACGACCGTGTTGCGCAGTGACCGCAGTGCGTATTCGCTGCCCGCCGCCAACCTCTCCCATGAGCGGCGCCTGGACTTTGCAGTAGGCAACAGCTTCTTTCGCAACCCTTGGGTCATCGCCCCCTCCACCACCACGGCGCGCGACGGCCTGGGCCCCTTGTTCAACACCAACGCCTGCCAGAACTGCCATGTGCGCGACGGGCGCGGCCACCCACCCGCGGCAAATGCCAGCAATGCGGTCGGCATGCTCGTACGCCTGTCGATACCTGACCAACCCTACCTGGCCAAGGTCATCGAACGGCTGGGGGTGGTACCGGAACCTGTATACGGCACTCAGCTTCAGGACATGGCCATCCCTGGCGTAGCGCCTGAAGGCAAGGTGCGCATGACCTACACCGCGCAGACGGTCTCGTTCAAGGATGGCCATCAGGTCGAGCTGCGCATGCCGGCGTTGCAGATCACTCAGCTGGGCTACGGGGCCATGCACCCGGACACGCGCTTTTCGGCGCGCGTGGCGCCACCGATGATCGGCCTGGGCCTGCTCGAGGCGATTCCCGAGGCTGACGTATTGGCCAACGAAGACCCGGACGACCGCAATCGCGACGGGATTCGGGGGCGGGCCAACCGCGTGTGGGACGATGCGCTGGGGCGCACGGTTATCGGCCGTTTTGGATGGAAAGCGGGCCAGCCGACTGTGAACCAGCAGAACGCGCATGCGTTCGCCGGCGACATGGGCCTGACGACGACATTGCAGCCCAACGACGACTGCACCCAGGCTCAGGTCGAATGCCGCGCCGCGCCCAACGGCGACGGCGTGGCAGGGGAAAAGGAGGTCAGTGACAACATCCTGCGCCTGGTCACCTTCTATACCCGCAACCTGGCCGTGCCAGCCCGTCGAGATGTGGCCAACCCCCAGGTGCTGGCAGGCAAGAACCTGTTCTATGAGGCCGGGTGCCAGGGTTGTCATATCCCTCAGTTCACCACCGCCAGCGATGCCGCCGAGCCGGAACTCGCCGGCCAGACCATCCGGCCCTATACCGATCTACTGCTGCATGACATGGGCCCCGGCCTTGCCGATGAACGAACCGAATTTGCCGCCAACGGCCAGGACTGGCGCACGGCCCCGCTCTGGGGAATCGGCCTGAGCGAAACGGTCAGCGGTCACTCGCAATTTCTGCATGACGGACGCGCGCGCAACCTGCTCGAAGCGGTGCTGTGGCACGGCGGCGAAGCCCAGGCAGCACGCGATTTCGTCCTTACATTCGATGCCGAGCAGCGCGCTGCCTTGCTGGCGTTTTTGAACTCACTTTAAACATGCACAGGAGCCGGCCATGTTCCGACCCAAACTGTTGTTTACCAGCCTCGCTGCCCTGGCCCTTGGCGCCTGCTCCCCGCAGGATCCGCAGGCCGTCACCTCCGCGGCCATCGCCAAGCAGGTAATCCTGCCTACCTACAGCCGCTGGGTCGAAGCCGACCGCATGCTGGCCGCCAGCGCCCTGGCGTTCTGCGAAGGCAAGGAAACTCTGGAAAAGGCGCGCGCGGATTTCCTCAATGCGCAAAAGGCCTGGGCCGAGCTGCAACCCCTGCTGGTGGGCCCGCTGGCTGAGGGCAACCGTGCATGGCAAGTACAGTTCTGGCCTGACAAGAAGAACCTGGTCGGCCGTCAGGTCGAGCAATTGGTCAATGCGGACAAGCCTGTCGATGCGGCCTCCCTCGCTAAGGCGAGCGTTGTGGTCCGCGGTTTATCAGCCTATGAATACATCTTGTTCGACAGCAAGCCAGACATCGCCACGGCCGAGCAGAAGGCGCGTTACTGCCCGATGCTGGTGGCCATCGCCGAGCACCAGAAGGGGCTGGCCGAGGAAATCCTCAAGGGCTGGAACAGCACCGAGGGCATGCTCTCGCAGATGACCAAGTTCCCCAACCAGCGCTACGCCGATTCGCACGAAGCCATCGCCGACCTGCTGCGTGCACAGGTAACCGCTTTGGACTCGCTGAAGAAGAAGCTGGGTGCGCCCATGGGACGGCAAAGCAAAGGCATCCCACAGCCCCTGCAAGCGGAAGCCTGGCGTAGCCACAACTCCATGAATAGCCTTCAGGCCAGCCTCAAGGCGGCCCAAGCGGTTTGGGTGGGTGTGGACAATAAAGGGCTGCGCGGGCTGCTGCCAGGCGACCAGAAGGCGCTTGCGCAAAAGATAGACGATGCCTACGCCACTTCATTGAAGTTGCTGGCTGACAACCAGAAAACCTTGGGCGAGCTACTGGCCGACGATGCAGGTCAGCAGACCCTCAACCAGATCTACGACAGCCTCAACGTCGTGCACCGCCTGCATGAAGGTGAATTGGCCAAGGCGCTTAACATTCAGTTGGGCTTCAACGCCAACGACGGTGACTGATCATGCTGCGACGCCAGGCCTTGAAACTCGGTAGCGTTGTACTCAGTGCCCTCACCTTGGGCGGCTGGAGTCTTCTGCGCAAAAAAGGCAGCGAGCCCCTGCTGCTGTCGGCACGCGACGACGCCGACGGCAAGCACTACGCCGTGGGCTATCGCCTGGACGGCACCCAGGTGTTCAGCACCCAGGTGGCCCAGCGTTGCCATGCCATCATCGATCACCCGGAGCGGCCCATCGCCTTGTTCGTGGCTCGCCGCCCAGGGACTGAAAGCTACCTGGTCGACCTGCGCGACGGGAGGCTGTTGCAGACGGTGGTATCGCCGCCTGACCGGCATTTCTATGGTCATGCCGTGCTGCACAAGGACGGTCAGTGGCTATACACCACCGAAAACGATACCCGAGACCCTGGCCGTGGCGTGCTGGGGGTCTACCGTTTCGACGACGAGCGCCTGGTGCGCACCGGCGAGCTCAGCACCCACGGCATTGGCCCGCACGAAGTCGCCTGGCTGCCGGACGGCGAAACGCTGGTGGTCGCCAACGGTGGTATCCGCACCGAGGCCGAAAGCCGAGTGGAGATGAACCTTGATGCCATGGAGCCGAGCCTGGTGCTGATGCAGCGCGACGGCACCTTGTTGAGCAAGGAAACCCTGGCCCAGCAGATGAACAGTGTTCGTCACTTGGCGGTAGCCCGAGATGGCACCATTGCCGCGTGTCAGCAGTTCATGGGGGATGCCTCGGAAACTGCCGAGCTGCTGGCAATCAAACGACCGGGCCAGGCTTTCCAGGCCTTCCCAGTTCCGCACCACCAGTTACAGGCCATGGCCCAATACACCGCCAGCGTGGCCATACACGACGAACTGCGCCTGGTGGCACTGACAGCACCACGGGCCAACCGCCTGTTCGTCTGGGACCTGGACAGCGGCGCGGTGCGTCTGGATGCGCCCATGCCCGACTGTGCCGGCGTTGGCGCGGTGAAGGACGGGTTCGTGGTGACATCAGGCCAAGGCCGCTGCCGGTTCTATGATTGCCGCAAGCACCAGCTCGTCGGCCAGCCCCTGAACCTGCCTTCAGGCTTCTGGGACAATCACCTGCATGTGATCTGAAACGGGCGTCAGGCTGTGCCCTGCGGCTCAACCAAACGGCCGCAGCCCCTGGCGCATGCCGAACAGGAACAACAGCAGGTCGTGATCAGGCTGCACCTTGGCATGCTGCTGTGGCTTTACCTCGCGCGGCAAAGCACATTGCTCAGCCAGTTCCGATTGGCTGAACACCACGGTTTTCGGTTGTTCCCAGGCTGCCACTGCAACGGTGGTGAGCGCCAAGCCCCCAACCAGGAACAAAGTTCGAGCTATTTCTAGTTTCATTGCCCTAACCCTTTGACAGCGCTGCCAAACGCCATTTGATAAACGTAGTGCAACCTAGGCGCCTTTGCACCGTTCAACGACGAATGGCGGCACCGGTATCGTGGGTGCCTGCGCAAGGGGTACAGGCCTTGTGAACCGTCATGCACCTTAACCCTTGCGCAGCACATACACGCGCCACATGGCATAAAACGGCAGGAAGTCGAGGCGTTCCTGGATCCTGAAACCAGCGGCTGCGAACTCCGCCTCAACCGTTTCGGCAGGTAACACGAAACGGTTCTGGTAACTGTCCGGCCCATGCTCGGTATCGCGACGGTGCTCGAGCTT
>NZ_JBJJMO010000058.1:0-28123 GCF_046231935.1 Pseudomonas sp. KCJK9111
CCCGCAGCCCAAGGAACAGGCTGCCAGAAATGACCAACCCTAGGAGTCTTCATCATGCGTAAAAACCTGCTCACCGCGCTGCTGCTCCCACTCGTCGCCAGCCTTTCGTTCACCGTAAACGCAGCACCCGGCAATTCCACGACAATGGTCGAACCCATGGCGATGGTCGCCCAGGCAAGCCAGCAAGCCACCCCGCTGGTTGACCTCAACAGCGCAGATGCCCTGACCCTCCAGAAAGAACTCAACGGCATCGGCAAAACCAAGGCCGAGGCGATCGTCGCCTACCGCGAAGCCCACGGCCCCTTCGCATCAATCGATGAATTGCTCGAGATAAAAGGCATCGGCAATGCGCTGCTGGAACGCAATCGCGACAAGCTGAAAGTGCAATAAGCACAGAGGGGCGGGCCTATCGATAGGCCCGCTCATTGAAAGGGCGTTAACCGCATTCAGCGGTCTTGAGCATCCCGGGCATCGGCCTCGGCATTGCGTTCATGAACCTTGCGCAACTGCTCGTCAGTCAACGGCAGCTTCTTGGCCGTGTCGCGCAGCATCATCAAACCGCCGACGATCGAGCCAATGGCAACGATGAGTATCAGCCAGGCATACCAAGGCATTTTCCTTCTCCTGTTGCGAATGTAAGCGGCTTGCTTACCTGTTTTGAGCCAGGCGCCGCTTCGTTGGTTCAATGGTACAGCGCCTCACACCGGCCCAGCACCCAACGCCCACATCCTGGCTCACCGTCCGACCAATTCCTCGGCCAGCGGCCCCCCAGCCTGCGTCACATCGTTTACAATGCGCGCCGTTTCCGACTTGCCAAGAGACCCTGCCATGCCCGCTTGCCAGACGCCCCTGATCGTCGCCCTGGACTTCCCCACCCGCGAAGCCGCCCTGAAGCTGGCTGACCAGCTGGACCCTGCGCTGTGTCGCGTCAAGGTGGGCAAGGAGCTGTTCACCAGCAGCGCGTCGGGCATTGTCGAAACCCTGTGTGACAAAGGCTTCGAAGTGTTCCTGGACCTGAAATTCCACGACATCCCCAACACCACGGCCATGGCCGTCAAGGCCGCTGCCGAGATGGGCGTGTGGATGGTGAACGTGCATTGCTCCGGCGGTCTGCGCATGATGGCGGCTTGCCGTGAGGAACTGGCCAAGCGTAGCGGCCCGCAGCCCCTGCTGATCGGTGTGACCGTGCTGACCAGCATGGAGCGCGAAGACCTGGCCGGTATCGGCCTGGATGTCGACCCGCAAGAGCAGGTGCTGCGCCTGGCGGCGCTGGCCGAGAAGGCCGGCATGGACGGGCTGGTGTGCTCGGCGCTGGAAGCTCCGGCGTTGAAGGCTGCGCACCCAGGCCTGCAGTTGGTCACCCCAGGCATTCGCCCAGCAGGCAGCGCTCAGGATGATCAGCGTCGCATCCTCACGCCGCGCCAGGCCCTGGACGCCGGCTCGGACTACCTGGTAATCGGCCGCCCCATCAGCCAGGCCGCCGATCCAGCCCAGGCCTTGGCAGCGGTGGTGGCCGAGATTCGCGGCTGAGCCTGAACCGCACGCCTGTCAGGCTCCGGTGTTGAATCGGAACCTGATAGGCGTGCGTCTAGTGCGTCATTACACCTTCAACACCAGCTTGCCAAAGTTCTGCCCGTTGAACAGTTTCAACAGGGTGTCCGGGAAGGTTTCCAGGCCGTCCACCACGTCTTCCTTGCTCTTGACCTGACCATTGGCCAGCCAGCCGGCCATTTCTTTGGCCGCTTTGCCGTAATCCTTGGCGTGGTCCATCACCACGAAGCCTTCCATGCGCGCACGGTTGACCAGCAGCGCCAGGTAGTTGGCCGGGCCTTTGACCGCTTCCTTGTTGTTGTACTGGCTGATCGCGCCACAGATCACGATGCGCGCCTTGAAGTTGATGCGCGTCAGCACCGCATCCAGGATCTCGCCCCCAACGTTGTCAAAGTACACGTCCACACCTTTCGGGCATTCGCGCTTAAGGCCCGCCTGTACGTCCTCGGCCTTGTAGTCGATGACGCCGTCAAAGCCCAGTTCATCCTTCAGGTACTGGCATTTCTCGGCACCGCCAGCGATACCCACGACGCGGCAGCCCTTGATCTTGGCAATCTGCCCGGCAATGCTGCCCACTGCCCCCGCGGCGCCGGAGATCACCACGGTGTCGCCGGCTTTGGGCTGGCCCACTTCCAGCAAGGCAAAGTACGCCGTCATGCCGGTCATGCCCAGGGCCGACAGGTAGCGGGGCAGGGGGGCAAGGCTCGGGTCGATTTTCTGCAGGTTCTGGGGCTCGCCGGTGAAGTAGTCCTGCACACCCAATGCGCCGTTCACATGGTCGCCAGGCTTGAAGTCCGGGTGGTTGGACGCAACCACTTCACCCACGCCCAGGGCGCGCATCACCTGCCCCAAGGCAACCGGCGGGATGTAGGACTTGCCCTCGTTCATCCAGCCGCGCATGGCCGGGTCAAGGGAAAGGTACAGGTTGCGCACCAGCACCTGCCCTTCACCGGGTTGTTCGGCAGGCACGGTCTCGAACTTGAAGTCTTCACGCGTTACCGCCCCAACCGGGCGTTTGACGAGCAGGAAGCGGCGATTGGTCTGGGTCATGACGGGTCCTTGAAGAATGGAAAAGGCACAAGAGGATAAATCTACCTTGTTGATGAAAGCAGGTCCTCAACATCACTGACAAGCATGGTCCTATAAATGTCCATGTGATGATGCTGCCGGCCTTACCAGCGGCTGGCTATGCTCGTGTGCCTCACAGGCCCTGACAGGAGCGCGGCATGAGCATGAGTTTTTCGGGCCAGGTAGCACTGGTCACCGGGGGCGGGGCAGGCATCGGCCGGGCAACGGCGCTGGCCTTCGCCTGCGAGGGCCTGAAGGTGGTGGTCGCCGACCTTGATGCAGTGGGTGGCGAGGCCACGGTCGGGCAGATTCGTGCCGCTGGCGGCGAGGCGTTGTTCATCGCTTGCGATGTGACCTGTGACGACCAGGTCCGCCAACTGCACGAGCACCTGATCGCCGCCTATGGCCGCCTGGACTATGCCTTCAATAATGCGGGTATCGAGATCGAGCAGGGCAAGCTGGCCGACGGCAGCGAGGCGCAGTTCGACGCCATCATGGGCGTTAACGTCAAGGGTGTGTGGCTGTGCATGAAATATCAGCTGCCGTTGCTGCTGGCCCAGGGCGGCGGCGCTATCGTCAATACCGCCTCGGTGGCGGGGTTGGGCGCGGCGCCTAAGATGAGCATCTACAGCGCGTCCAAGCATGCCGTGATCGGGTTGACCAAGTCGGCCGCCATCGAATATGCCCGCAAAGGCATCAGGGTCAACGCCGTGTGCCCGGCCGTGATCGATACGGACATGTTCCGCCGGGCCTATGAAGCCGACCCCCGCAAAGCCGAATTCGCGGCCGCCATGCACCCGGTAGGACGCATCGGCACCGTGGCCGAAATCGCCAGCGCGGTGTTGTACCTGTGCAGCGATGGTGCGGCGTTTACCACTGGGCATTGCCTGACGGTGGATGGAGGGGCTACGGCGATTTGAATGGGTGAGGTTGTGGTGGATGAAGCTTAAAGACTGCCAGGGTCTAAGCACTCGTCCTCAAGAGGCACTATCACGCTGACATCCTGGGGCCGCTGCGCGGCCCATCGCGGCACAAAGACCGCTCCCACAAAAGCGCAATCTACAGGCCAACCATGCCCCATGTGCGGCCTTGCCGGGGCGCCGGACCGGCCCGCGATGGGCCGCGCAACGGCCCCAAATTCTTCGGCCCGAGCCGCAAATCTTGATCCCCCCGGGCACCTCCAGCCTGCCACCGTCACCCCCTCCACCCACCACCGTCGTTGCCAGACAACATCCCGCGTCCCATCCCTCCCTTTCACACATAAGACGACTCCTACAAACCCTTTACCGACACCCTCATAGCTATTTGACACTATTCTGACGTCAGGCCCTTGTTCAGGGGTTGGCAACGTTGCCACCCTTGGCTATCGGGATAACCTGACACCCACAAGGGGAATCGGCATGGGCGCGAGCAAGCACGGTGTGTTGGCCAACCTGGGCATGGCCCGCAAACTCGCGCTGGGTTTCACCCTGGTGTTGCTGCTGACCCTGGCGGTGGCTGCCATCGGCATCGCGGCGTTGCACAGTGTCGGGCAGCGCTTTGACAGCCTGCGCGAGCTGGCGCAATTCAACACCGACCTGTTGCGCTTGCGCCAGCACGAACAGGCATTCGCACTGCGCTCCGACATCAAACAAGCCGAAGCCTTGCGCGCCGGGTTGCAAGGGTTGCTCGAGCGCGCCCGTGCACTGCCGGCCCTGGCCGCAGCCGAACCTGAGCTGGCCGCCTATGGCCAGGCATTCGAAGCATTCGTCGGCGCGGTGCAGGCCAAGGAACTGGCGCTCGACACCGCCAGCTGGTCGGTCTCAAGCGTTGCCAACAACCTCGACGTGCTGCAGTCCGGCCTGGCTGATGACGGGGTGTATACCCTCAAGCAATCGCAAGGCCAGCAGGGCGGTGAGTTCCTGGAACAGGCCGCGCAGGTGGCGCAGGTCTCGCGGTTGATGCTCCAGGCCATGGATGAAGCCCGAGTACGCCTTGAGAAAAGCCGCAAGGGCGAAGACGATGTCAGCCAGGCGCGCATCGCGCAAACGGTCGAGGCTGCCAGCCTGGTGGGCCAGTTGCAGGCGGCGGTCACCGACAGTGGCTACCAGAGCGTACTCAACGAGGTGGCGGGGCACATTGGCAGCTTCTCCGAAAAACTCAACGAATACACCGACCAACTGGCCAGCGAACAAGGGCTCAAGGCGCAGTTGCAGGCCTCGGCCGAGCACGTCACCAGCCGCGTCGATCAGGCCTACCTCAGTGAAGAGCACGTGCTGCAAGGTGACCTGCAGCGCAACACGGTGGCCATCGCCATCGCCACCGCGCTGGCCTTGCTGGTGGGCGTGCTGGCCGCCTGGCTGATCACCCGCGCCGTGGTTGGCCCGCTCAAGCACGTGATTGCCCGTGCACAACGCATTGCCGACGGCGAACTGGCCTTCGAACCCGTCGCCCCGCGCCGCGATGAAGTAGGACAACTGACGCAGGCCATGCAGCAGATGGCCGCAGGCCTGTCAGGCATCGTCAGCGGTTTGCAACAAGGCATCGAGCAATTGGCCGGCAACGCCCAGGCGCTGTCGGCCGTGACCGAGCAGACCAACCGCGAAGTCGGCAGCCAGAAGGAAGAGACCGAGCAAGTGGCTACGGCGATGCAACAGATGACGGCCACCGTGCACGATGTGGCGCGCAACGCCGAGGAGGCCGCGCAAGCGGCGCAGGCTGCCGACGAGAAGGTCGACTCAGGCCAGCATGTGGTGCGCCAGAGCATGCAGCGCATCGAGCAGTTGGCCGTCGCGGCCGAAACCGCCAGCGCGAGCATTGAAAGCCTCAGCTCTGAGATCCATACCATTGGCGATGTGCTCGAAGTCATCAAGAGCGTGGCCGAGCAAACCAACTTGCTGGCCCTCAACGCGGCCATCGAAGCGGCCCGTGCCGGCGATCAGGGGCGCGGCTTCGCGGTAGTGGCCGATGAGGTGCGTGCACTGGCCAGGCGCACGCGCCAGTCCACCGAGCAGATCGAAACCCTGGTGGCCAGCCTGCGCGGCAATGCGCAGCAGTCCGTCGCGCAGATTCGCGGCAGCACGGAGCTGGTGCGCCTGGCCGTGGCCGATGCCCTGCACACCGAAAGCGCACTGGGCAGTATTGCCGCCGCAGTGTCGTTGATTCAGCAGATGAACCAGCAAATCGCTGCCGCCGCCGAACAGCAAAGCTCGGTCGCTGAAGAAATCAGCCGCAGCGTCACCCAGATTCGTGGCAGTGCCGACCAGGCCGCACTGGCCATGCAGGACAGCGCCCGGTCCAGCGTCGAGCTGGCGCAGTTGGGCACCGACCTCAAGGGCATGGTCGGCCATTTCAGGCTGTGATCGGGCCAGCCTGGCAGGGCGCCGCCAGCGCGGAGCCTGCCATTGGCGGGGGCGTTACGCCTTGCGTGGGTTGAGGATCAGCAGAGCCAATACACCGGCCACGATGCCCCAGAAAGCCGAACCGATGGAGAACAGTGTAAGCCCCGAGGCCGTGACCATGAAGGTGATGATGGCCGCTTCACGCTCGCGTGCTTCACTCATGGCTACCGTCAGGCCATTCATGATCGAACCAAACAGGGCCAGCGCCGCGATCGACAGCACCAGTTCCTTGGGCAAGGCCGCGAACAACGCCGCCAGCGTCGCCCCGAACACGCCGGCAACCCCGTAGAACACGCCGCACCATATGGCCGCGGTGTAGCGCTTGCGCGGGTCTTCATGGGCATGCGGCCCGGTGCAGATGGCCGCGCTGATGGCAGCCAGGTTCACCCCGTGCGAGCCAAACGGGGCCAGCAGCAACGAAGCCAGGCCGGTGGCTGAAATCAATGGAGAGGCCGGCACCTGGTAGCCGTCAGCCCGCAGCACGGCAATGCCCGGCATGTTCTGCGAGGTCATTGCCACCACAAACAGCGGAATGCCGATGCTGATGGTGGCTGCCAGCGAAAAGTGCGGCGTGGTCCACACCGGCGTTGCCATTTCAAGTGCGAAGCCACTGAAGTCCAGCAGCCCCAGGGCGCCGGACAATGCCGTGCCCACCAGCAGCGCGGCCAGCACGCAGTAGCGCGGCGACAGGCGCTTGACCAGCAGATAGCTGAAGAACATGCCCAGCACCAGCAAGGTACGGTGCTGGGCGGCAACGAAGATCTCGCTGCCGATCTTGAACAGGATGCCGGCCAGCAGCGCCGATGCCAGCGAGGCAGGAATACGCTTGACCAAGCGCTCGAAGCTGCCGGTCAGCCCACAGACCAGCACCAACGCTGCACAGGTGATGTAGGCGCCGATGGCCTCCCCGTAGCTCACCCCGCCAAGGCTCGTGATCAGCAGCGCCGCGCCGGGCGTGGACCAAGCCACCGTCACGGGCGTGCGGTAGCGCAGGGACAGGCCGATGCTGCAGACCGCCATGCCGATCGACAGCGCCCAGATCCACGAGGATATCTGCGCAGTGGTCAGGCCAGCCGCTTGCCCGGCCTGAAACATCAGCACCAGCGAAGAGGTGTAGCCGGTGAGCATGGCGATGAAGCCTGCGACCACCGCCGAGGGCGAGGTATCTGCCAGGGGGCGAAGGCGAGCGGAGGTGGCATCGGTCATGAAAAAATCCTTGTAAGGGTATACGCCGTGGTTTTCAGACTAACGCCAGGCGAGGTGACAGCAGCGATACAGCGATCATTGCTTTTAACCGTACAGTCGTTAACTATCAGGCGCTCTGGTATGACGGCATTGCAGGGGTAGGGGTGATGTACAAGGTTTACGGCGACTATCAATCGGGTAACTGCTACAAGGTCAAGTTGATGCTCAGCCTGTTGGGGCGGCCTTATGAGTGGCACCCGGTGGACATCCTCAAGGGCGAGACCGAGACGCCCGAGTTCCTGGCCATGAACCCCAACGGCAAGGTGCCGGTGTTGCAGCTCGAGGACGGCAGTTACCTGTGGGAATCCAATGCCATCCTCAACTACCTGGCCGACGGCAGCGAGTTCCTGCCAGCCGAGCCGCGCCTGCGCACCCAGGTGTTGCAGTGGCAGTTCTTCGAACAATACAGCCATGAGCCGTATATCGCCGTGGCCCGCTTCATTCAGTTCTACCTGGGGCTACCGGATGATCGCGTCGAGGAGTACCGCAAGTTGCACAAGGGCGGCTACAAGGCGCTGCGTGTGATGGAGCGGCAGTTGCTGGTGACCCCGTATCTGGTGGGTGACCAGTATTCCATTGCCGATGTGGCGTTGTATGCCTACACCCATGTGGCGCAGCAAGGCGGTTTCGACCTGACGGAGTACCCGGCCGTGCGCGCCTGGCTGGAGCGGGTGAGCAGCCATCCGCGGCATGTGCCGATGGTGGGGTGAGCCTACACGTATCTCGCTCGGTGGCGGGTGCTAAGGCAGCACCCGCCACTGTGGCTCAATGCTTACCAAACCGCTCATCCAGGTAAGCAATGATGGCCTTGGACTCATACATCCAGGTCACCTTGCCCGCTTCCTCGATGCGCAGGCATGGCACCTTGATCCGGCCACCGCCTTGCTCCAGGGCCTGGCGGTGCACAGGGTCGTTCTTGGCGTCGCGCAACGCCACCGGCACGTTCAGGCGGTGCAAGGTGCGGCGGGTCTTGACGCAGAATGGGCAGGCATGGAACTGGTAGAGCGCCAGGCCCTTGGCCGCCTCGTCCACGCCGGCCTGGGCCGCCGGGTCGCGCTTGCGCTTGGCCGGGCGGCTGACCCAGTCGCCGAATACGATAAGCTGGCCGAGGCCAACCCGCAGGGCTTTGACGATCATCTACAAACTCCTGAAATGAAAAAGGCCGACCGGCAGGGGTCGGCCTGGGTGACGCAGCCGGTTACTTGATCAGGCTGAGGAACTCGCTGCGGGTGGCCGCGTTGGCGCGGAACTCACCCAGCATCACCGACGTGATCATGCTCGAATTCTGTTTCTCCACACCGCGCATCATCATGCACATGTGCTTGGCCTCGATGACCACGGCAACGCCGGCGGCACCGGTGACCTGCTGTACGGCATCGGCGATCTGGCGGCTGAGGTTTTCCTGGATCTGCAGGCGACGGGCGTACATGTCGACGATACGCGCCACTTTCGACAGGCCCAGCACCTTGCCCTTGGGCAGGTAGGCCACGTGGGCCTTGCCGATGAAGGGCAGCATGTGATGCTCGCACATCGAATACAGCTCGATGTCCCGGACCAGCACCATTTCGCTGTTGTCGGAACTGAACAACGCGTTGTTGGTCACTTCTTCCAGTGTTTGCTCATAACCGCGGCAAAGATACTTCATCGCCTTTGCAGCCCGCTTGGGCGTGTCGAGCAGGCCCTCACGGGAGACGTCCTCGCCAATCTGGCTGAGGATCTCGGTGTAGTTCTGTTCCAGGGACATGGATCTACCTGTGGGAAAAATCGCAAAAACGAAGGTTACGGCGGCAAGGGCGGCGCTGCAAGCGCGGCGTTACTCGTCGCGGCCTTCGAGCATGGTTCGCTTGAGCATCACATAGACGGCGCCGGTGCCCCCGTGGCGGGCACTGCAGGAGGCAAAGCCGAGCACTTGCGGGTGCTGGCGCAGCCAGGTGTTGACGTGGCTCTTGATCATGGGGCGCTTGCCGTCCAGGCGTGCCGCCTTGCCGTGGGTGACCCGCACGCAGCGTACTTCCAGGCGGGTCGCTTCGGCGATGAAATCCCAAAGTGTCTCGCGCGCCTTTTCCACGGTCATGCCGTGCAGGTCCAGGCTGCCTTCGAACGGTATCTGCCCAAGCTTGAGCTTGCGCAGCTGGGTTTCCTGAACGCCGTCCCGGCGCCACATCAATTCGTCTTCGGCGCCCACGTCGATGACGAACTGGTCGGACATGCCATCGATGACCAACGCCTTGTCGCTGGACACGGTCGCCGACTGGCGCAGGCCGGCCAGCTTCTGGCGATCGGCCTTGGGCTTGCCGACCTCGGCACGGTCGTGCGTGATCGGCTTGACGCCGCGCACTTCGGCCTTGAACAGGGAAAAATCGTCGTCTTGCATGATGCCTCCACGTGGGCGGCGTAGTTTACGCGAGTGCGCGGCGGTGTGCAGCCATGGTGGTTAGGTGGGGAAGGGGGACGGTGGACTACTGTAGGAGCGGCCCTTGTGCCGCGATGGGGCGCGCAGCGGCCCTGGCGATATAGGTTGCCAAGCCGACATCCTGGGGCCGCTGCGCGCCCCATCGCGGCCGGTCCGGCGTCCCGGCAAGGCCGCTCCTACCGGGGGGCAGCGTTTGCAGGGACCTCACTCATGCTTTTTCATCAAGTGAGGCGACATGTTCAGCTCCCGAGCCCGGCGCAGGCGGATGCGGCTCAGGCGCCAGAAGCGTACGCCAAGCCACAGCATCAACAGCCCCACCACCGTCAGGGTGGCGGCAAGCGGCTTGTTGGCGTTGAGTTCGGCCAGGGCAGGGTAGTTGCCCAACAGCCCGGCCACGCCGGCCATGGCCAGCAACACACCGAGGGTGGCCAGCAGCGCGGACAGCGCAGCACCCAGGCGTGCGCCCCAGCTGCGCGGTTCGCGCGGGCGCAGGCGCTTGGCGTCGATACTGCCTTTGAGCTTCATCCTGCTCTCCTGTAGGGGTATGGGCCCTTCGACCCACAATCACACCTCCGGTTCCTGCCTGCCGCCACCCACCTGATCGGGTCAGATCAGGCTGGCCGTCGGCGCCACGCACGCGAAGTTGTCGGCCATCACGGCCATTTCACACCGGTGGATCTGCGCCGCTGGAATCACTTGGTCGTTAAAAGCCAGGTCACGGGTGGCCGACGCATCTTCCACCAGGGTGCACCGGTAACCATAGTCCTTGGCACGGCGCACGGTAGTGCTGACGCTGGAGTGGCTCATGAAACCGCAGACGATCAGGTCGAGATGGCCGAGTGCCTGCAACGTCTCGTGCAGTTTGGTGTTCTTGAAGGCATTGGGCATGCGTTTTTCGATGACGGTCTCGCCTTCCAGCGGTTCGAGCCCCGGAATGAACTGACCCGCAGGGCCTTGGGGGTCGAAGCGCCCGCCAACGGTGCCCAGATGGCGAACATGGATGATCGGACGGCCGCTCTTGCGCGCTGCATCGAGCAACCTGGCGATGTTGGCCACGGCCTCATCCATGCCCGACAGCGCCAGGGGCCCGGTCAGGTACTCCTTCTGCGCATCAATGATGATCAGGCTGGCTTGGCTCAGCTTGGCCGGCGGGTAATCGCGGCCAGTGAGGCGGAACATCGTGGTTGGAACGGACATCAAGGGCTCCTTGGTATAGGGCTTTTGTGCGCCTATTCTCCCCTGCCTTGGCGACAATGGGAATGGTTGACAACGCAAGTGGCGTGGTTGCTGGCTTGTGGCTACCGTACAGGCGATTGCAGGGAACAAATCCGGGGCCTGGGCTGTTAGACTTTCGGCCAGTCTGAATTAGGAGTTTCCCGTGATCACATCCCGTCTGCGCACGCTGCGCGACTATATCCGTTGGGCGGTCAGCCGCTTCCATGAGCACGACCTGTTCTTCGGCCATGGCGCCGACAACGCCTGGGATGAAGCCCGGTTGCTGGTGCTGGGGGCGGTCCACCTGCCGTTTGAGGTGGCCGACAGCTACCTGGACTGCATGCTCGAGGATGCCGAGCGCGTACAGCTGCAGCACTTGCTCAAGCGCCGCATCGAAGAACGGGTGCCCACCGCCTACCTGCTGGGCGAGGCCTGGTTCTGTGGCATGTCGTTCATCGTCGATGAGCGCGTGCTGGTGCCGCGCTCTCCCATTGGTGAGCTGCTGGAAAAGCGCCTTGAGCCGTGGCTGGGCGCTGAGCCAGGCCGCATTCTGGACCTGTGCACCGGCTCCGGCTGCATCGGGATCGTCGCCGCCGACGTCTTCCCGCAGGCCGAGGTGGTGCTGGCCGACCTGTCGTTCGAAGCGCTCGAAGTGGCCAACCAGAACATCGAGCGCCATGGCCTCGATGGCCGGGTGTACAACGTGCAGGGCGACGGTTTCGAAGGGCTGCCGGGCCAGCGCTTCGACCTGATCCTGTCCAACCCGCCGTACGTGGACGCCGAAGACTTCGACGACATGCCGGCCGAATACCACCACGAACCGGAGCTGGGCTTGGCTTGCGGTGCTGATGGTCTGGACCTGGTACGGCGCATGCTGGCCGATGCGGCCGACCACCTGACCGAAAAGGGCTTGCTGATCGTGGAGGTGGGCAACAGCCAGGTTCATGTCGAGGCGCTGTACCCGGAAGTCGATTTCGCCTGGCTTGAATTCGAGCGCGGCGGGCATGGGGTATTCATGCTCACCGCCGAGCAGTGCCGTCAGCATCAGGCGTTGTTCAAAGGCCGCGTCTGAGGGCGCGTGGGCGCAACGGGTGTCAGGCGCCCGTTTCGCCCACCCCGTTTTCAAAACACCTGAGGCCCATGAAACGCCAGGCCCAGGGTTTCAACGCGTGGCGATCCAGATCAGCAGCCCGGCTTGAAACAGTGCAAAGGCCACCAGGCAGGTGATGGTGAACCGCAAGCCGCTGTCTTCGCGCTGGTACTTGGCCACACGCTCATCACGCTCGCGCAAGCGGGCCTCGCCTTCCTGCAACTGCTGGTCTGCCTGCTGCAACAACTGCGCGGCATCCAGAAGGCCCAGGCGCTGCACGCGCTCGCTGTTCCAGCCTACCTCCAGCTGGTCTACCCGGGTCTCGGCCGTTCGGCCCTTGAGCACTTGCCCGTCTTCGTATTGCACGTCAAGGCCTGCCCCGCGCAGGCACTGGTCCCGGCGCAGGCGCGAGTCCTCCTCCAGCGCATCCTTGCTCGGCAGCGCAAAGGCCTCTACCCGGTAATTCGGCCATTTGCGCTGCAGCCACTGGGCGGCCTGGGCCAGCAGGAAGCGGCCCAGGCCGCGATTGACCGGCTCCAGTTGCAGGCCATGCTCATCCCCAAGGCGCACGCACCGCGCCTGGTGATCTACGCGTATGTCCACCTGGTTATGGCCCTTGTGCACCTTCTGGCCGGGCAACGCAATCTGCATGCGCAGCAGGCTGTGGGCCGGGTCATGGCGCTCGGCATAGCCGAACTGCACGAAACGCAGGGGTCGGGCGCCGGTCACGCGGTCGCCAGGCAGCGGCGCCAGGCGCAGCAATTGGTGATGCTCGACGGCCAGGTCCGCCCAGGGCAGGGCGGGGGTGTGTTGGGGCTCTTCAGCCGGCTCTGTGGCAGCAGGTGGTGTGGTCATCAGGGCATGTCCTTGGCTATGCACGCTGTATCGGCCGCCGCTGCCCAGACCTGAGCCCGTCGATCAGGCCGGTGGCAACTGGCGAATGAACGTGACGATCTGCTCGCCCAGCTCCCGTGCCAATGGCAACTGCGGGTTCTGGTAGCTCTCGCGCTGTTCGCTCATGTCCTTGGGGCTGATGCGCAGCATGTGGTTCATGCCCTCGATCAGCACCAGGTGGGCATCGGGTTTGGCGTCCTTGAGCTTCTGCGCATCGGCCACGTCCACCTGCACGTCGTTGCGTCCCTGCACAATCAGCGCTGGCATGGGCAGCCGCGCAAACGCGGCTGCCGGGTCCTGCCGGAACAAGGTGATCAGGTAGGGCTGCACGCTGGGGCGAAACACCTGGCGCAGCGGTGCGGGTACGTCCAGGCTCGTCTGGCCGGCTTCCAGACGGTCAAGCAGGGCACTGCCACGGGCCAGCTGTGCAGGCGGCAGGCGCTCGGCAAGCTGCTCGCGCACCACTTCGGCCATGGGCCTGCCGCTGCCGGCCAGGCTGATCACCGCACTGGCCCCGGCCTGCTCGGCGGCCAGGCTGGCGATCAGCGCACCTTCGCTGTGGCCGATCAGGATCAACGGGCCGAAGCGGGGGTCGGCCTTGAGCTTATGGCCCCAGGCCACCACGTCGGCGACATAACGCTCCACGCTCAGGTCGCGCTCATCGGGCGTAGCCGGTTGGCTGGCGGCCACGCCGCGCTTGTCGTAGCGCACGCTGGCGATATTCGCATTGGCCAGCAGCAAGGCAAGACGCTTCAAGTTGTCCACGCGCCCGCCAGCCGGGTTGTTGCCGTCGCGGTCAGTGGGCCCGGAGCCTGCGATGATCAGCACCACCGGCGGCGGGGTGTCCTGCTGGGGTAACAACAGGCTGCCGTGCAATACGCCCTGACCGGTGTCCAGGTCGATGGGGCGGTGCAGGACGGTGGGGGTGGCGGCATGGCAAAGGCTGGTCAACAGCAGGCAAAGCAGGACAATGAAACGCGGCATCGTGCGCAACTACACAGGGGGAGATAGCACTTTGACCTACAGTGGCCGAGGAAGGTTCTAAGCCAGGCCCAAGGCCCCGCATCGCCCGGAACGACGCGCTCGCCAACCGGCCCGCACACGCGGGCAATCCACCTGTATACTGCCGCTTTCCTTCACTTCAGGCAGATCTCGCGGAGCGTCCATGTCCGGCAATACCTACGGCAAGCTGTTCACTGTCACCACCGCTGGCGAAAGCCATGGCCCGGCGTTGGTCGCCATTGTCGATGGGTGCCCGCCAGGCCTTGAGATCTCCCTTGCCGACCTGCAGCGCGACCTGGACCGGCGCAAGCCCGGCACCAGCCGCCACACCACCCAGCGCCAGGAACCCGATGAGGTGGAAATTCTCTCTGGCGTGTTCGAAGGGCGCACCACCGGTTGCTCCATTGGCCTGCTGATCCGCAACACCGACCAGAAGTCCAAGGACTACTCGGCCATCAAGGACCTGTTCCGCCCGGCCCACGCCGACTATACCTATCACCACAAATACGGCACCCGCGATTACCGTGGCGGCGGGCGTAGTTCGGCCCGCGAAACCGCCATGCGCGTGGCTGCCGGCGCCATCGCCAAGAAGTACCTGGCCACCCAGGGCATCACCGTGCGCGGCTACATGAGCCAGCTGGGCCCGATCGATATCCCTTTCAAGACCTGGGAGTCGGTTGAGCAGAACGCTTTCTTCAGCCCCGACCCGAGCAAGGTGCCGGAGCTTGAGGCGTACATGGATCAGCTGCGCCGGGATCAGGATTCGGTCGGCGCCAAGATCACCGTGGTGGCCGAAGGCGTCATGCCGGGCCTGGGCGAGCCGATTTTTGATCGCCTGGACGCCGAGCTGGCCCATGCGCTGATGAGCATCAATGCCGTGAAAGGCGTGGAAATCGGTGCAGGCTTTGCCAGCGTCGCGCAGCGCGGCACCGAGCACCGCGACGAGATGACCCCGCAGGGTTTTCTCAGCAACAATGCAGGCGGCATTCTGGGTGGTATCTCCTCGGGCCAGCCGATCGTTGCCCACCTGGCATTGAAGCCTACCTCGAGCATCACCGTGCCGGGCCGCTCCGTGGACGTGGACGGCAACCCGGTGGACGTCATCACCAAAGGCCGGCATGACCCCTGCGTAGGCATTCGCGCCACCCCGATCGCCGAGGCGATGATGGCCATCGCGCTGATGGATCACCTGTTGCGCCACCGTGCCCAGAACGCCGAGGTGAAGGTGAACACGCCGGTGCTGGGCCAGCTCTGACCCATCTGGGCCTGTTTTCTCGCGGCGGTAGCTCGCGCAGCTGAGTCACCGCCGACAGGCCCTGCTTCCCAAGGCAACCCATGCAGCCGATACCCTACTGGCGATTGTCCAGTTTCTACCTGTTCTATTTCGCCTTGCTGGGGTCCACGGCGCCGTTCCTGGCGCTGTACTTCGACCACCTGGGCTTTGCGCCCGCGCGCATCGGCGAACTGGTGGCCATTCCCATGCTGATGCGCTGCATAGCGCCTAACCTGTGGGGCTGGCTGGGGGACCGGACCGGGCAGCGCCTACTGATCGTGCGGCTTGGGGCATTGTGCACGCTGGCCACCTTCAGCCTGATCTTCTTCGGCAAGAGCTACGCCTGGCTGGCGATGGTCATGGCCTTGCATGCGTTCTTCTGGCACGCGGTGCTGCCGCAGTTCGAGGTGATTACGCTGGCGCACCTGCATGGCCAGACGTCGCGCTACAGCCAGGTACGGCTGTGGGGGTCGATTGGGTTCATCCTCACCGTGGTGGGGCTTGGGCGCCTGCTCGAATGGCTGAGCCTGGACATCTATCCCGTGACCCTGGTCCTGGTCATGGCCGGTATCGTGGCCGCCAGCCTCTGGGTACCCAATGCCCAGCCCGTCGAGCACGGTGAGCGACATGGGGCCGGGGGGTTCCTCATGCAGCTGCGCGCCCCTGGAGTCCTGGGGTTCTACGTCTGTGTGGCGCTGATGCAATTGAGCCATGGGCCGTACTACACCTTCCTCACCCTGCACCTGGAGCACCTGGGTTACAGCCGAACGGCCATTGGCCTGCTGTGGGCACTCGGGGTGGTGGCCGAAGTGGTGATGTTCATGCTCATGAGCCGCCTGTTCGCGCGGTTCAGCGTCCGCCGGGTGCTGCTCGCAAGCTTCGTACTGGCCGCCGTGCGCTGGCTGTTGCTGGGCAATCTGGCAGCGCAGCCGGGCGTACTGGTGGGCGCGCAGTTGCTGCATGCGGCCACCTTCGGCTGCTTTCACGCGGCCAGCATCGCCTTCGTGCAGAGCAGTTTCGGCGCCAGGCAGCAGGGGCAGGGCCAGGCCCTGTACGCTGCGCTGTCGGGTACCGGCGGTGCCCTGGGCGCGTTGTATGCCGGCTACAGCTGGAACATGCTCGGCCCAGGGCTCACCTTTGGTATGGCCAGCGTCGCGGCACTGGCGGCAGCCGTTATCATGGCCTTTCATTCGCAACCCAACAGGACCTTACGATGAGCATCCTCTGCGTATTCGACCCTTCCACTCCGCAGTTGCCCAACAAGGTGCTGACCCATGCCGAAGACATCACGGCAGCACTGGCCGAGCATGGGGTGTCGCTCATGCAGGGCGAGCACGGGCTGCGGGTGCGTCCGGGCACCTTGCACGATGAGATGATGGATGCCTGCCAGGCCCATCTCGATCACATGATGACCACCCACGGTTGCCGGGCCCATGGGGTGATCAACCGTGACGGGGTCGAGGATCAAGACCCGGACCTGCGCGATGAGCATGTGCTTGATACCGACGAAGTGATCGTCGTGGTGAGCGGACGGGTGCAGGTTGGCCTGCGCCTGGGAGCCGAGGTGTATTCGGTGATGTGCGAGAAGGGCGACCAGTTGCGCGTGCCTGCGGGGACGCGGCGCTGGCTTGAGCTGGGGGAGGCGCCGTTTTGCCTGGCGTTCAGGCTGTTTGCAACTGAAGCGGGCAGTCAGCTGGCATTTACCGGCGACGCGAGTGCGCGGGCGTTTTTGGGGATAGACGAGTTGTGACCTTGCGCCCGAGGCATCTAATGCCCCTGTAGGTGGGAGCGGCCTCGTGCCGCGATGGGCCGCGCAGCGGCCCCAAGATTTCAGCTTCACAGCTCATATCGTTGGGGCCGCGTTGCGGCCCATCGCGGCACGAGGCCTCTCCCACCTTGGGAATCTGGTCGTTTTCGGGAGCAGTACAAGAATCAGCGATAAGTCGGCAGTGCAAAACGCTGCTGGCTCTGCAACATAGAGATCACTGGCAACTCGCTGGCTTGTTCAGCCAGGTCGCGGCGAATGGCGCTGATGGCCCAGGACAATTGCTCGGCGCTGTGCAGTTGGGTGTAGGTCAGTACACGGCGGGTAACCTTGCCGTCGGCCGCACGCAGAGTCAGCAAGATGCCGCCGTCAGGACGCGGTTGAGTCGCTACTTGGTAAGCAGGGAACACCGAAACGAATTTTTCCTGGATAAGGTTCATGACTACTCCTGACAAGGTGTGTGGCAATCGATGTCTAGATAGATTGCAGCGACCGTGCCAGAAACAGTGTGTAGGAAAAATCCAGGTAAATCAGGGACTTGGACTACTTTTAGAGAATGCCTTCCGTGCAACCTGCAAGGTCATGCATTTTGCACAGTGCATTTTGCACGGCAAGCCGATCAATGCTATGGGCTCGATAGAAACGGAACCTTTGACGCACAGGAAGGGCCTGACAAACACTTGGGCAACGATTTCTACCAGGAGGTTCCTTATGTCCACCCAGACTGCGTCCGCTCAGCCTGCTCAAATGTCTTCCGATGAAACGGCTGCCTTTGCCGCACAAGTGTTCGACAAGGCCCGTCAAGGCGATACTCAGATGCTGGAGCGCCTGCTGCAAAGCGGTCTGCCGGTGAACCTGCGTAATCACAAGGGCGACACCCTGCTGATGCTGGCCAGCTACCACGGCCACCATGACGCCGTTCAGGTGTTGCTCAACCACGGGGCCGATCCGCTCATTGCCAACGACAACGGCCAGCTCCCCATCGCCGGTGCCGCTTTCAAAGGGGACATGGCCATGATCCGTCTGTTGCTGGAAAACGGTGTACCGGTCGATGCCGCTGCCCAGGATGGACGCACGGCCCTGATGTTGGCCGCCATGTTCAACCGTGTAGAGATCCTTGAGTACCTGCTGGCCCAGGGTGCCAACCCTGCCTTGCAGGATGTGCGCGGTGCAAACGCACTGATGGCAGCCCAGACCATGGGCGCCGTGGACGCCACCGCACGCTTGCAAGCGCTAGCAGGCTAACCGGCAGGGGGCGTTTGCGGCTATCCTTGGCGACTTTGCCATCGCCACAGGCCCCCCTTCATGAAAACTCAGTTGCTCGAATTCATCCGCCTTATCAGTGCAGGCTGCCTGCGCGAAGAAGACATCGAGCGCATTGCCGACGAGGCTGCCCAGGCCTACGCCGACCCCGCCGCTTTCCTGGCCGCCAACCCCGACATCAACTACGACGACAGCTTTCCCATCCCACTGGGCGAGTGGGTAGTACTCGGCAGCTTGCCTGACACCGTGGTATTCCAGGCCGACACCTATCAGGAGCTGTTCCAGCAGATCAGCGACTCGTTCGACAAGAGCGTGCCGTTCACCCTCAAGCCCAAGCAGCTGGCACGCACCGAGCCGCTCGTGGCGCTTAACCGTATCCAGGTGCAGATGGGGGCGCTCAACAAGGAAGCCGGTGGCTACGTGCTGCTCGATTTCAGCCAATTGCTCGATGATGAGCTGCAGATGGTCATGGTTGGCCAGCATGACCTGGAGCGGGTCCAGGCGCTGGCCGCTGAACTTGGCATCAAGGCCGAGCCCGCCCTGGAGGCCCTGAAGGTCGCCCTGCACGTCTGAGCGCGTCGTACGCGGCCCTGGCAGGCGGGCAACGGCGCTGTCAACCCAATGCGGTGTCCAGGAACATCATCACCGCAAAACCGCCCATCAAGCCGAGCGTGGCGGAGGTCTGGTGGCCGTGACGGTGGGTTTCGGGAATGACCTCGTGGCTCACCACGAAGATCATCGCCCCCGCCGCCAGCCCCATGCTGATAGGGTAGGCCACGGCAAAGCCGGTGGAAATGCCCAGCCCGATGACCGCGCCCAAGGGCTCCATTACTCCTGAACCAATGGCCACCAGTGCGGCCTTCAGGTTGGACAGCCCGGTCGCCCGCAGCGCCAGCGCCACGGCCAGGCCCTCCGGGATGTCCTGGATGGCGATGGCGGTGGTCAGCGGCAGGCCGATGTTCATGTCGCCGTTGGTGAAGCTCACCCCAATGGCCATGCCCTCGGGCAAGTTGTGCAGGGTAATGGCCAGCACGAACAGCCACACTCGGCTGAACCGTTCGGTTTCCGGCCCCACCACGCCGACGCGTTCATGCTCGTGCGGCGTGAAACGGTCCAGGCCCAGCATCAGCAGCACGCCCAGCCCCATGCCGACGACCACGATGAAGGCCGCACCCGGCCCACTGCCGGTGATCTCCCGCGCCGCGTCCAGACCCGGCAGAATCAGCGAAAACGAACTGGCTGCCAGCATCATGCCGGCAGCGAACCCCAGCATCACGTCCTGGTTACGGCTACTGACATCACGCAACACCACAGCCAGCACAGCACCCAGCGCGGTGGCGCCAAAGCCGGACAGGCCCCCGAGCGCGGCCAGGTGCAGGTTTTCGGAGTGATCGCCGTTGACCGCATTCCACAGGCTCGCACCCAGCAGAATCACGACGGCCACCAGGCTCAGCGCAAGGCCTGCACCGACCCAGGGGTTATTGGCTATCTGTTGTCGCCACACGCTGAACGGCGAGGGCGGGGTGGCGCTGTGGCTGTGGGCAGGTGGCATGCAGAACCTCTGATCGGAATGACGATGCATCATAGGCAGTGACCTGCAGGCGGCGCCAAGGATTCCCTTCTATTGAACCGATAGGGGGCTATGCTATGCAGCAATACACTCATCAACTGGAGTACGCGGTATGGGATCGATGTTCAACAGCCTCGTAGGTCTGATCATTCTTGCCCTGGATATCTGGGCCATCATCAACGTCTACAAGAGCGACCGCGAAGTGGGGGTCAAGGTGTTGTGGATTCTCCTGATTGCCCTGCTGCCGGTCGTGGGGCTGGTGATTTGGGCCATTGCCGGGCCGCGCGGCACAGGCCGGCTCTGAAACCAGCACCCTGTGCCCCCATGGCGACAGAGGCAATCCAGGCCGTGACAAAATTTTCACAATGAATTAAACAGAATCCGCACCCGCACAATGCTGCGCTGGTCTTGCGCCAGCGCCTTCTTCGCAAACCGCATTTCTAGGACCTTCCTGTTCATGGCCAACCCGGACGCCTTGAAGCAATGGCGCGCGCGAGCGCCGTTCTCGCCGACCCTCAAATCCCACCTGGCCTATACGCTGCTCAGCGCGCTGGTCATCATGCTGATGCTCAGCCTCGTGCGCCTGGCACTGCTGGTCTACAACAGCGACATGGTTGGCGACACGCCAGCGGCCACGGTCGCCGAAGGGTTCGTCAACGGCCTGCGCTTCGACCTTCGGGTGGTGGTGTACATCAGCATTCCGCTGCTGCTGGCGCTGCTCAGCCCTTGGGCCATGGCCCGGCGGGGCGTATTCCGTTTCTGGCTGACGCTCACCGCCAGCGTGGTGATGTTCCTGGGCCTGATGGAGCTGGACTTCTATCGCGAGTTCCACCAGCGCTTGAACGGCTTGGTGTTCCAGTACATCAAGGAAGACCCCAAGACCGTCATGAGCATGCTCTGGTACGGCTTCCCAGTGGTGCGCTACCTGCTGGCCTGGGTGTTCGGGACCTGGCTGCTCAGCCTGCTGTTCAAGGGTGTCGACAGGCTGACCAGGGGCATCGGCACCCAGCCGGTGGCCGCATGGTATTACCGCCTGGCGGTGTTCATGGTGATCCTGTTGGTGGCCGTGATCGCCGCCCGTGGCACCCTGCGTCAAGGCCCGCCCATGCGCTGGGGTGATGCGTTCACCACCGATTCGAACTTCGTCAACCAGTTGGGCCTCAATGGCACCCTGACCCTGATCGACGCCGCCAAGAGCCGCTTTGGCGAGGACCGCGCCAACATCTGGAAACCGGTGCTGGAGCAGAACCTGGCGACCCAGACCGTGCGCCAGCAACTGCTGACCCCCCATGACACCCTGGTCGATGCCGACGAAGCGGCCGTGCGCCGCGACTTCCTGCCGCCGGCCGAGGGCACCCTGCCCATCAAGAACGTGGTGGTGATCCTGATGGAGAGCTTCGCGGGCCATTCGGTCGGCGCGCTGGGCAGCCCCAACAACATCACCCCTTACTTCGACAAGCTGGCCAAGGAAGGGCTGCTGTTCGACCGCTTCTTCTCCAACGGCACCCACACCCACCAGGGCATGTTCGCCACCATGGCGTGCTTCCCCAACCTGCCCGGCTTCGAGTACCTGATGCAGACGCCGGAGGGCGGTCACAAGCTGTCCGGGCTGCCGGCCTTGCTCAGCGCCCGCGACTACGACGACGTGTACGTCTACAACGGCGACTTCGCCTGGGACAACCAGTCCGGGTTCTTCGGCAACCAGGGCATGACCACTTTCATCGGCCGGCAGGACTTCGTCGACCCGGTGTTCTCCGACCCGACCTGGGGCGTGTCCGACCAGGACATGTTCGACCGCGGCAACCAGGAACTGGCCAAGCACGATGGCAGCAAGCCGATCTATGCCTTGCTCCAGACCCTGTCCAACCACACGCCGTACGCCCTGCCCAAGGACCTGCCGGTGGAGAAGGTCACCGGGCAAGGCCGCCTGGATGAACACCTGACGGCCATGCGCTACTCGGACTGGGCCTTGGGCCAGTTCTTCGAGAAGGCGCGCAAGGAGCCCTATTTCAAGGACACCTTGTTCGTGATCGTGGGGGACCATGGTTTCGGCAACCATCAACAGGTCACCGAACTGGACCTGGGGCGGTTCAACGTACCGCTGCTGCTGATCGCCCCGGGCATCCAGGAGAAATTCGGTGCGGTCAACCACACCGTGGGCACCCAGGTCGATATCGTGCCGACCATCATGGGTCGCCTGGGCGGCCAGACGCGCCATCAGTGCTGGGGGCGCGACTTGCTCAACCTGCCTGAGGGCGACCCAGGCATCGGCATGATCAAGCCTTCGGGTAGCGAGCAGATCGTGGGGTTGGTACAGGGCGACCGTATCCTGATCGAGTCCAAGGACATGACCCCGCGCCTGTACCGCTATCAGCTGGGTCGCGAGTTCAAGGCCGAGCTCATCGAAAGCCCCGACCAGCCGCAGCTGCTCAAGCAGCTCGAAGCCTACATCCAGACGGCCACCAAGAGCTTGCTGGACAACACGGCAGGGGTGGTGCACGGCACGCCGAAGTAACCCTGTTTACACCCCGACCCGAGCCGCTACCTGGCGGCTCGGGTCGACGGGTGTTCAACTTTCTGAACATTCCCCAAGGGCCAATGTCATTTATTCAGGCATCGCATAAGGTGTCGTTTGATTGAGAGGGCTCGTTCGATGAAAGAGTGGGAAGTCATCTTTGCCGACCAGAAAGGCGCACCTACCTCGATTGTGCTGCAGGCCGAACATCGCCCCAGCGAGGAAGACGCCGCCCGTGCCATCCGCACGCGGTTGTTCCCGGTCATGGATGAGCTGGACCTCAACGATTTTCAGGATCGCGCGGTGTCCCCCACGGCGCGCTGGCTGAAAGAACACAGCGGCGTCACCATTACCAGCATCGAAGAGGCGCCCTGATTCACGGTTTGCGTAGCGTCCGCCTGGGCACTACGCTGCATGAAGGTGCCCGCCGGCTGCGCAGGCGGCACCGTTCCCACCCGCGTCTTGTATCAGCTCGAACTGCCCGACGATTTGGGGCAGGTGCCCGTGCACGGAAAGTCTATCCACTGCGTTATTCAGGAGGACGATTCATGAGCAGCCAACACGACGATATCAGCAGCAACGTCCTGCGCCAGATGAAGGCAGGTGGCTTCGATTTCACCCAGATCCACCCCATCGAGTTCTATGCCGTTTTTCCGGATGAAGCCGCTGCGCGCCGCGCAGCCGGGGAGTTTCGTGGCGAGTCGCTTAACGCTCAGGTGACCGAACTCGACGACGGTGCCTGGCACCTGGAACTCAGTAAAATCATGTTCGCCACCCACGGTGGCATTGGCGACTTCGAGGAGGCCTTCGAACAGGTTGTCACGCCGTATGGCGGCGAAGTGGAGGGGTGGGGGGTCAAGCACGAGCGCCTCACGGCCTAGGCCATTGGGCCGCCCTGCGGCCCGATTTTCTCAGGATTTGCGCGTGGCCATGTGCCGCAGGTAGGCCAACAGCGCATCGAGTTCCTGATCACTCAGCACGCTTTGGGCAAAGCCCGGCATTTTCGCCTGGGGCCATTGCCGCAAGCGTTGTGGGTCCCGAATCAGCATGCGCAGGTAACCCGGCTGGAAATACTCGGTCGGGTTGTGCGGCACATTCAAATCAGGCCCTACCTGCGCATCCCCTGCACCGTTCAGACGGTGGCAGGCCAGGCAGTTCTGCTGGAACAATGCAAAGCCTTGTCGCACGGGGCTGTCGCCCGGCAGGTCGGGGTCCGGCAGCAACGCCGGGAAGCGCTGCTCGACAGACGCTAGCTTACGGATCGTGGAAATCTGAAAGGGCCATTGTTCGGGGCGAATGCCGCTTGCTTGCGGCGCCGTCCACACCAGATAAAACGGCCCTGCACTCGGTTTTCCCTTACTTAGGGGCGGCCAAGGGGCGGCTGGGTCTTCGACGGCTAGCCAGGCCTGCGCCGGGCCGGGTTGAAGCAGAGGGCCAGCGGGCATTTCTGCCGCAAAGCCATCGGCTGCAATGGCCTGCAGGTGGTCCTCAGGCTGCACACCGTTGAGCAGCGCCGCGAGGGGCACTGCGCGATAGCGCATGGGGCGCTTATAGGAAACGTCCTCACTAATGTCCACCGTCTTGGCTTGGGGATGTGCGAGCAACTGTTCGCTGCTCCACTGCTTTTGGCCAGTGCCAAGTTCAAGGTGCAGTTGGGCCGCCGAAAGCGGCAGGCACGACAGCAAGGCTGCCAAGGCAATGCATGGGCGCATGGGATACTCCGGCCATCAGGGCCAGCAGGTTACCGCTATGCCGCCTGCTACCGCCACCACCCGCCTTAGCCGAACAGGCGTGTCAGGTTTGGCACTATCAGCAACAGCGTGGTTGCGAAAAGAATGAGCCCAGCTTGGCGAAGTTTCGATTGTCTGAACATGGCGGACCGCCTTCTTGTTGTTATTCCTAGATACCGTTGGCTTCCTTGTCACGCGTCGGGTCGATCGCAATGGCCCCTACTGGCGCCGGCACGGCTTGCCTCATGAATGTGGACATACTGCAACAGTAGGGCGTACATCATTCAGTATTGAGAACCCTTTGTTCTAACTGCCAGCGGCCTATAACATTTCGTTTTAAAGCACTAAGCCATGGCGCTGATAGGCTTCACCTAGACAGGCTGGGTGTTTTTGTGCCGTCTCGGCCCAAAGAGCACCGTTCGTCTGCGCGACCCTCTTGCTTGTACGTCCCTTTCGCGTCACGCTCTATAGCTGTTTTCCATCCATGTCGTTCAGGACTATCCCTATGTCGTTACGCATCTGCATCCTTGAAACCGATGTTCTGCGACCGGAATTGACGGCGCAGTACGAAGGCTACGGCAGGATGTTCGAGCAGCTCTTCGCCCGTCAGCCGATCACAGCACAGTTCAGTGTCTATAACGTCATGAACGGTGAATATCCCGCCGATGACCTTAAGTTCGATGCTTACCTTGTGACGGGCAGCAAGGCCGATTCGTTCGGTTCCGATGCCTGGATCCAGACGCTCAAGGCTTATCTGCTCAAGCTGTATGACCGGGGTGAGAAGCTGCTGGGTGTGTGTTTCGGTCACCAGCTGCTGGCGTTGACCTTGGGTGGCAAAGCGGAGCGGGCGGAGCAGGGCTGGGGCGTTGGCGTGCACCGTTATTCACTGGCAGCGCGTGCACCATGGATGCAACCTCAAGTATCGGAGCTGACCTTGCTGATCAGTCACCAGGACCAGGTGACCGAATTGCCCAAAGGCGCCACGGTCATTGCGTCCAGTGATTTCTGCCCCAACGCCGCGTATTGCATCGGCGATCAGGTGCTGTGTTTCCAAGGCCACCCGGAGTTCGTACACGATTACTCCCGGGCCTTGCTCGACGCACGCCAGGCGCATCTAGGCGATGAGGTCTACCAGCAGGCCGTCGCCAGCCTCGCCACCGAACATCAGGGTGACGTGGTAGGCGAATGGATGTTGCGTTTCATCCAGCAACCGGCCAGCAAGCACAACGCGGCCTGACAGGGCAGGGGTCGCCCGGTGACCCCTATCTTGGTTACAACCAGCCGGATTTCTTGAAGCTGGCGAACAGGCCTGTGCACCCGGCCGCGATCACCCCCAGGACCACGTAATAGCCGTAGTGCCAGCTCAGCTCGGGCATGTTCTGGAAGTTCATCCCGTAGATGCCGGCAATGGCAGTGGGGAAGGCCAGAATGGCCGCCCAGGCGGCGAACTTGCGCTGCACGATGCTCTGGCGAGACGCTTCGAGCAGCATGCCGATCTCGATGGTCTGGCTGGCAATGTCGCGAATCCCGGCCAGGTCTTCCATCTGCCGGGTCACGTGGATCTGGACGTCACGAAAGTACGGGCGCATGTTCTTGTCGATGAAGGGGAAGCTCAGGCGCTGCAGTTCTTCGCTCACTTCCACCATGGGCGCCACATAGCGGCGCAGGCGCAGCAGATCGCGCCGCAGGCTGTGCAGGCGACGGATGTCGGCTTCAAGCAGCGAACCGCCCAGCACGCTCTGCTCCAGCGCTTCGATCTCCCCGTGAATCGCCTCGCTGACTGGCTGGTAGTTTTCGGTAACGAAGTCCAGCAGCGCATACAGCACGAAGTCCTCCCCGTGTTCGAGCAGCAACGGCCGTGCTTCGCAGCGCTCGCGCACCAGGGCATAGGATTTGGAATGGCCATTGCGACAGGTAATTACGTAGCCAGTACCGGCGAAGATGTGGGTTTCGATGAACTCCAGCCGACCCTGCTGGCGCACCGGTGAATAGGTGACGATGAACAAGGCGTCGCCGAAGGTTTCCAGCTTCGGCCGGCTGTGCTTCTCCAGGGCGTCTTCGATGGCCAGTTCGTGCAGGTTGAACTGGCGCTGCAGGTTGGCTAGCGCTTCGGCGTCGGGCTCCTCCAGCCCGATCCACACGAAGTGGCCCGGTTTGCGTGCCCACTCGCTGCCTTCATCGATACTGATGTTGGTGACCTTCCTGCCGGCGCTGTATACCGCCGCTGCCACGACTCGCCCCATGACTGCCCGCTTTCTTGTGGTTGAACATGCCTTACAGCTTGGGCTGTAGCGGGCGCGAGAGCAACGGGTCAGGGCAGTTCGTTTTCCATCCGGTCGATGCACTGCTGCATTTGCGTGCGGCACTGCTCGATCAGCGCAGGCAGGTCTTGTTGCGTCATGCCGGTGGTGGCAATGGGGGGCAAGGAGCGCACGATCACCGTCCGGCGGCGCCAGCTGTTGAGGTCCAGCCGGTGTGCATAGCGGCTCACGCACACAGGTACGATGGGTACCCCGGCCTCGATGGCCATGTGGAATGCGCCTTTCTTGAACGCCAGTAGCTGTTCACCGGCGTTGCGTGTGCCTTCAGGGAATATCCAGATGGAGGTGTCGTTCTGCAGGACGCGGGTGGTCTTTTGCAGCGCCTTGCGGGCCTGATAGGCGTTCTTGCGGTCGACCAGCACGTTTCCGCCCAGCCAGAACAACTGCCCGAACAGCGGAATCCAGCCCAGGCTTTTCTTGCCGATGGCCACGGTGCGTTGCGGAACCACCTGGCCCAGGACGAACAGGTCGAAGTTGGATTGGTGGTTGGCGATGATGACGCAGCCAGGCGGCTGATCCCACAAAGGCCCCACCTGAGCCTGGACCTTCAGGCGCATCAGCCAGGTGGCCGGCACGCTGTAGAGCCGGGCGAACACGCGGCTGTTGTCGGGGTTGAACGGGCGGCACAGGCCAATGATCAGCCCCACGGCGCCAACGGCGAGAAAATGCAGCGCCAGCAGGAACATGCGAAGAACGTAAAGCATGGTACGACTCACACCAGACAGTCGCCCGGCAGTGTACGACTGTGCACTGGCCGGGGCAAACCTTGGTGTAGATTGGGTGGGCGATCTGTGCAGGTGATGGGGTCACCCCATGTGTTGCTGGTCTTGCTCGATAGCCTTGTCCAAGGCTTCGAGCAGGCCCTTGCGGACCTTGAGCTTGGTGTTCTTGTGGGCCAGCATGTTCAGCTGCTTGAGCGCTTGTGCTGCAGCCAAGGCGGTATCCATCAGTTGCTCGGCGGGCACGACCTTGTCCAGAAAGCCTGCATCCACCGCCCCGTGGGGGTCGAACACTTCGGCGTTGATCACCGAGCGGTGGAAGGCCGAGCGGCGCAGGCGGTCACGGGCCAGTTCGATGCCCGCGTGGTGCATGGTCATGCCGATCTGCACTTCGTTCAGGCACACCTTGTACGGGCCCTCGACGCCAATGCGGTAGTCGGCCGACAGCAGCAGGAACGCCCCTTTGGCCACGGCGCTGCCTGGGCAGGCCACCACCACTGGAAACGGATGCGACAACAGACGGCGCGCCAGGGTGGAGCCTGCGGTGACCAACTCGATGGCTTCTTTGGGGCCGCGGGTCATGACTTTCAGGTCGTAGCCGCCCGACAGAATGCCTGGCTGCCCAGTAATGATCACCACCGCCCGGGCCTCGAGGGCGCGATCAAGTGCTGCATTGAACGCGTCGATGACCTCCGGCGAGATGGCATTGACCTTGCCATTGTTCAGGGTCAGGGTGGCGATGCCGTCTTCGGCATGGTAGGTGATCAGCTCGCTCATGGCAGAGTCCTTTTGTTGGCGTGGCGCTGACGTTACCCAGCGGCGCAGGCCAGGTAAAGCAGCAAGGCTGACCGGCCAGTCAGCCGCTGCCGACGGCCGGATGCAAATGCATGAAAAAACTGAAAAAAATGCTTGCCAAAGGAAACGTCTTTCACTAAATTAGCGCACCTCGACAGGCCGTACGGCTTGAAGAGAAACGGTGAAGTGTCCGAGTGGTCGAAGGAGCACGCCTGGAAAGTGTGTATACGAGAAATCGTATCAAGGGTTCAAATCCCTTCTTCACCGCCACATTCTACGAAGAGCCCCTGTGCTGAAAAGCATGGGGGCTTTTT
>NZ_JBJJMO010000059.1:0-26589 GCF_046231935.1 Pseudomonas sp. KCJK9111
CCAGATTGCGCTAAACAGGTCCTTGAGTTCTTCTAAGTCTTCGGCATAACCTTTGTCAGATAGTTGAATGCGGAAGCAGCATTTGTTGCACCATTTTTCAAGGGCGTCTTTGTCGATAATAAGTAAGACAGTACTGCTAATGAGCACGATGGTGCCTCCGAACCAGCTCAGGCGACTAAGCCAAAGCATGGCAGCATTGTTCACAGCCAGTCGTGCGGATAATACTGACAGCGTAGTGCTTAAGCTACTTGTGTATGTGCTTTTGACGCTGATGGATAGCCAACTTAGAAGCGCACTAGCCTGGGAAAACGCTATCCCTCCTTGTCCCGTGAGTAAGGCAAGAGTAGCGCCTATCCTGGCGCCATAAGCTGCTACTAATAACTGTTCAGATTTAGCTTGTGCATCAAGGGCATCGGAATAGTCCCACCTAATGCTTATAATTCCCCCCACCGCCGCCAAACCAGCCGCCCACAACCGATACCGTCCCAGGCTAACTTGCGCGCCCCGCGCAGTGACGCTGTTCCCACCAACACCCCTGAGTGTCAGTTCAGTGCCCACTGCAAGCAGCTCCATCCCCGCAGCCGCACTGGTAAACGCGGCCGCAGTCACTTCGCTCCAGAAGCGTCGGTCCTTGTCATCCCGCCTGCCTTGTAACAACAGCAGCCCGGCCTCCAACAGCAGCAAACCGCTGGCGACCCGCAAGCGATAGAACTGATTCCCGTGCACCCCGCGCAACTTCTCGGCATAAGCTCGATCAAGCCGGCGCACGATGGGAGCCGCGACGCGACCAGGCGAGGGCGTTTTACCGTCCAGCGCCTGCTCACTCAAGCGCAGTTCCACCGCCTGCTTACCCAGTGAGGCAATGAGGTAGGTGCTCAGGCGTCGGTACAGCAACCGATCAGTGCTGCCGGGTGCACCCACTGACAAGCTCTGTCGCCCAAGCTGCCCGAGCCAGGCCAGCGCGCCAGCAGTGTTGGTGGGGCTGTGTTGCGTGAGCTGGTCCAGGTGGCTGTCCAGCCGGCTGAAGTGTGCGGCGAGCTCTTTGGCTTGTTTGAGGGCTGCCTCCAGTTGAAGAAAGGGGTCGCTGCCCGGTGCCAGTGCGTCCAGCGCTGTGCGTGTCTGCGCAAGCACCTCTGCGATCTCGCGCTGATTATGGACAAACGAGCGCAGCGCCAGGTTGTCGGGGGTGACAGCGTCGGCGCGCCACCATTGGGCAAGCAGCGCTGCGCCAGCTGGCACGCCTTCGAGGCCGGCTACGCACAGCCCTGTCTGGTGCGCAAAGCACAGGCCATTGGCAGGGTCGTTTTCGTCGTAGTGGGCAAGTGCGCCTACCAGCGCGGGCGACTTCAACCATGCGAGGTGATCTGCCGCTCTGGACTCGGCGAGACGTTGTGCTTCGGCGCTCTGCGCCTCAAACATATCAAGGTGCTGATACATACCTTCTAGGTTAACGAGTGACAGATAGCGCTCTTCGAATTGCTTGGCAAATTCTCCGTTTTTCGCGCGCGTTTCGAGCTTCTGTCTTTCAAGTTCAGCGGCGCTGTCCAGAATGTGCTCTTTAGCTGTTGCCCACCACTCGGCCATGTACCGTGGAACCGCCTCGTCGCTCCCGAGATAGCCGCGCATCGCCTCTCTGCGGCGATCAACCATTGCGGCAACCTTTCGCTCCGTGAATTGCTGATGCAGTTCGGTGAATGTTTGCGCAACCAACACCTTGCGCTCGTTACTGGGGCCACCGCTCTCAGTGCTGGCTTCCAGCCAGTGCTTGAGGTGCTCCATGCCTGCATTGCGCCAGGCATTGAGTTCCTGGGTAATGCCGATGGCATCCTCCACCACCACCGCAACGCCCCGTGCTTCAGGTTTACTGCCCAAGGGACCCAAGGCTTGCCGGGCCGCCGCCAGCGAGCTGATGCTTGGTGTACTGAAGACCTGAGCGTCCAACAGCGTGCACAACACCTCGTTGGATTCCGCGGCAAAGTCGGCGACAAGGTTCAACTGGTCATGACGTATCGTGTAGGGCCTGGGCACGGGGCAGCTGGGGCTGGCGAAGGGCGCTATGTCCACGGCAGGCAGCAGGTCGCGTCGACGCAGTAACTGCCGCTGCGCCGCGATGGTCAACGGATCGGGACTGTAGAACAGGCGAAGCTCGAGCAAGTCGTCGAGATCATGAACCGTGAAAGCCCAGGTCATAGCGCGCACGATATCCTGGAATGTGGAGACGCCAGGCGGTTCTGGCTCTGGATGTTCAGGGTCGTAGAGCGACAGGGCGCCGTTCGCGGCGATTCGATAGGGAGGGTGAAGGCTGTATTGCCCACTGAGCCTGCGCTTTTCCATGACATACAGAAAACCTTCACGCAGCGGGCGAATGGCATAGTCCGCCTGATGCAGCGCGGCGGTGCGATGTGGGTGGCGCAGGTGTTCAGGCAGGGTAGGGAGTTGCTGACGCTGGTGGGGGTTACCGCCCACGGCGGCGTAGCGTAATGGCAGAACGGTGAAAGTGCGGGTGCATGAGACGGCGGGCCCTATGGATAAAGGGTCTTGCAAGGCTTCGCGGTTCTGCCGAGTGATTTCCATCAGCATCTTCAGATCCAACATGAGGGCCTCTGGCGAATTAAACGGTGCAGGTGTGTTTGAAGGCGCTGGGCAAGTGGCAGGCTTTGCTCAGGTGATTCTTCAAGGCAGCCTGCCAAACGGGATCGCGATTCGTTCTTTCCCCAAGCAGTACTGACTAGCCTGCCGTTTTAACTCCGCAGTAATCAGGTACTAATCGAGTTGCTTCAATTCGCTCAATTTTATATTCGAAGATGTTTTTTCCGTCTTGCCGGGCAATTCCTAATTCTTAGTAGGAAGTTTCGTTTAAGGGCAAGCTCCATACTCAAGCGGCATCAATGCTTGCTCTTTGCGGCAAGCCAGATCATTAATTCACGCAAGTCAGGGAGGGTCACGGGGGGGCGCAGATTGCTCTGCCAGGTCGGACCTGGTCACAAGCACCCGGAAGGGCCATATCAGCCGTTAATGAAGCCAAACAGGCAATAAAAAACCCCGGAGCCAGTCCGGGGTTCTTGTACTTCACACTACGCGATCAGTCCTGGTTGGCCAGTTTGTGCTCGAGGTAGTGAATGTTGACGCCGCCTTTGCAGAAGCCTTCATCACGCACCAGATCACGGTGCAGCGGGATGTTGGTCTTGATGCCATCGACGACGATCTCGTCCAGGGCATTGCGCATGCGGGCCATGGCTTCGTCACGGTCCTTGCCCCAGGTGATCAGCTTGCCGATCAGCGAGTCATAGTTCGGCGGAACCGAATAACCGCTGTACAGGTGCGAATCGACACGCACGCCGTTGCCGCCCGGTGCGTGGAAGTGCTTCACCTTGCCAGGGCTCGGGATGAACTTCTTCGGGTCTTCGGCGTTGATACGGCATTCCAGCGAATGGCCGTGGACCACCACGTCCTCCTGACGGAACGACAGCTTGTTGCCAGCGGCGATGCTCAGCATCTCCTTGACGATGTCGATGCCTGTGACCATCTCCGACACCGGGTGCTCAACCTGCACACGGGTGTTCATCTCGATGAAGTAGAAGCGGCCATCTTCGTACAGGAACTCGAACGTCCCCGCACCGCGGTAGCCGATCTCGATGCACGCGTCTACGCAGCGCTTGAATACTTCCTGGCGTGCTTTCTCGTCGATGCCTGGGGCCGGGGCCTCTTCCAGCACCTTCTGGTGGCGGCGTTGCAGGGAGCAATCGCGGTCACCGAGGTGGATTGCATTGCCCTGGCCGTCGGACAAGACCTGTACTTCCACGTGACGTGGGTTGGTCAGGAACTTCTCCAGGTACACCATCGGGTTGCCGAAGGCTGCACCGGCTTCGGTACGGGTGAGCTTGGCCGAGGCGATCAAATCCTCTTCCTTGTGCACCACACGCATGCCGCGACCACCACCGCCACCGGCGGCCTTGATGATCACCGGGTAGCCGACGTCGCGGGCGATGGCCAACGCGACTTCTTCGTCTTCCGGCAGCGGGCCGTCGGAGCCCGGCACGGTCGGTACGCCCGACTTGATCATCGCGTCCTTGGCCGAGACCTTGTCGCCCATCAGGCGAATGGTGTCGGCCTTGGGGCCGATGAAGGCAAAGCCGGACTTCTCGACCTGCTCGGCAAAATCGGCGTTTTCCGCCAGGAAGCCGTAACCGGGGTGAATCGCGGTCGCGCCGGTGACTTCGGCAGCGGCGATGATCGCCGGGATGTGCAGGTACGAATCCTTGGACGATGCAGGACCGATGCAGACCGACTCGTCTGCCAGGCCCAGGTGCATCAGTTCACGGTCGGCGGTGGAGTGCACGGCGACGGTCTTGATACCCAGCTCTTTGCAGGCACGCAGGATCCGCAGGGCAATTTCCCCGCGGTTGGCGATCAGGACTTTTTCGAGCTTCCCAGACATCGTTGGCTCTCCGCGATTCAAACGATGGTGAACAGCGGCTGGTCGAACTCAACCGGCTGGCCGTCTTCTACCAGAATGGCGTCGATGACACCGCCGACATCGGCTTCGATGTGGTTCATCATCTTCATGGCTTCGACGATGCACAGGGTGTCGCCTTTCTTCACGCTCTGGCCCACTTCAGCGAAGTTCGGCGAGGTCGGCGAAGGCTTGCGGTAGAAGGTGCCTACCATTGGCGAGCGGATGACGGTGCCCTTGAGGGCCGGTGCCGCGGCGGCAGCTTCGACAGCAGGTGCGGCAGCGGCGACCGGGGCAGCGGCAGGCGCAGCCATCGGGGCAGGTGCGTAGAACTGCTGGGCAGCTGGGGTCTTGCTGTGACGGCTGATGCGAACCGACTCTTCGCCTTCCTTGATCTCCAGCTCGTCGATGCCAGACTCTTCCAGCAGCTCGATCAGTTTCTTGACTTTACGGATATCCATTAATCATCAACTCCCAAAGGTTCGGTCAGGGGGCGAAATTGTTAAAGCGTGTCGACACGCTTCTCTTGACCCTGGCCACCGAGGCCAGGGCTTTCATCATTTGGGCTGTGCGTTGGCAGCCAGCTGTTCCAGCGCGGACTCCAGGGCCAGGCGATAACCGCTGGCGCCCAGACCACAGATCACCCCTACGGCTACATCGGAAAAGTAGGAGTGATGACGGAACGGTTCGCGTTTGTGCACGTTGGACAGGTGCACTTCGATGAATGGGATGCTCACCGCAAGCAATGCGTCACGTAATGCAACGCTTGTGTGGGTGAATGCAGCCGGATTGATCAGGATGAAATCCACACCCTCGTTGCGTGCCGCATGAATACGAT
Organism: Pseudomonas sp. KCJK9111; assembly: GCF_046231935.1. Taxonomy (NCBI): domain Bacteria; kingdom Pseudomonadati; phylum Pseudomonadota; class Gammaproteobacteria; order Pseudomonadales; family Pseudomonadaceae; genus Pseudomonas; species Pseudomonas sp. KCJK9111. Next base: position 5,292 of record NZ_JBJJMO010000059.1, read on the forward strand.
CGATCAACTCGTATTCGGCGTTGCTCTGCAAATACTGCAAATGGTGGCCCGCGGCGCGAGCACGTTGCTCCAGGTCCTGGTTGATCTGGGCCAGGGTCACGGCGCCGTAATGGCCGGGCTCGCGCGTACCGAGCAGGTTCAGATTGGGGCCGTGAAGCACCAGTAGCGTTGCCATCTGCGAGTTCCTTGGATTTGTAGGGCAATTCGACACAGCGCGGCGAGTGTGCCTAAAGCGACGGCAAGTGTCCAGTTCCCGGCAATAGCCAGCACGATGAGCGAGATTCGCGCGAAGTATGTGACCAGATAGCAGGATCCGGTCACTGATCGCCGACATGTTCCCATGCCAGCGGGCCGTTACAGGCCTGCCTGGCCGCGAACGCGGGACAAAATAGACGCAAAGTTCTCGGCATTTATCTCGCCAATCACCCGATCAGCGGTCAGTTCGCTGCCGTTGGCGGCAAAGAACATCAATGCTGGCGGGCCGAACAATCGATAGCGGTCCAGCAGGGCACGCTGGGCCGCATCGCTGCGCGTCACATCCAGGCGCAACAGTTTGAAACCCACCAGTTGCGGCATTACCTGGGGGGCATTCAACACCTCGTGCTCAATGACTTTGCAACTGATGCACCAGTCTGCGTACCAGTCCAGCAGCACTGGCTGGCCTGCGGCCTTGGCATCGGCCAGTGCAGCATCGAGCGCCTCGGCGGTGGTCAGTGTTCGCCACGCCTGGGCAGGGGACGCAGCCTGGCCAGCCGTGCTCCCTCCTGTAGGGGGCAACGGTCGCAGCGGATCACCCTGGCCGCTGAGGGCGCCATACCAGCAGGCCAGGGCGTAGACCAGCAGTGCCAGGCCAAGCAGTTGGGCCAGGCGTTGGCGAGGCGTCTTCACGACGAACTCCAGGGTCCCCAGGAACACGGCCACCCCGGCAGCGAGCAAACCGATCAGCCCCAGGGTGACAGGCCCTGGCAAGACCCTGCTGAGCAAACCGATGGCCAGCCCCAGCAACAGGACGCCGATGGCGTTCTTCACGCTGTTGAGCCATGGGCCGCTTTTCGGCAACCAGGCGGCGCCACCGGTGGCGACCAGCAGCAGCGGGGCACCCATGCCCAGGCCCAGCGCGAACAGTTTGAGCGCACCGCCCAAGGCGTCTCCACTGGCGCTGATATACAGCAACGCACCCGCCAGCGGCGCCGAAACGCAGGGTGAAACCAACAGGCTGGACAACACGCCCAGGGCCGCTGCGCCCACCAGCGAGCCGCCTTGGGTGCGATTGGCGACCCCGTCCAGGCGATTGCTCAGGGCCTGGGGCAGCTTGAGTTCGAACAAGCCGAACATGGCCAGGGCGAAAGCCACGAAGAACAGCGCGAAAGGCAACAGCACCCAGGCCGACTGCAGGCGCGCCTGCAGGTTGAGGCCTGCGCCGAACAGGCCCATCAAGGCCCCAAGGGCGGCAAAGCTGGCGGCCATGGACAGCACATAGGCCAGTGACAACGACAGCCCACGCAGCCCACTTGCCTGGCCGCGTAATACCACCCCCGAAAGAATGGGCAGCATGGGCAGCACGCACGGCGTGAACGTCAGGCCCACGCCGGCGATGAAGAACAGCAATAGCGCTTTCCACTCCCAAGCGTGTGCGGCCTGGCTGCTCGGCGCACCTTCACCTTCAATGCTCAGGCGTTCGGTTTCAGGTGGATAGCACAAGCCTTTGTCAGCGCAGCCCTGGTAACCCACCTGCAAGGTGAAGGCCCTGGGGTCATTGCGTGGCAATTCAATGTCGACGATGCCGTGATACACCTCCACATCGCCGAAGAACTCGTCATGTTTGGCCTCGCCCTTCGGGATGACCGGCGTGCCCAGTGCGATGTCGGCGGGCTCGGTGCGGAACACGAAGCGGTGGCGGTACAGGTAGTAGCCGTCGGTGGCCACCAGGCGCAGCTTGATGGCATGGGCGTCGGCCTGGATCAGGCTCAGCTTGAAGGCTTCGTGCACCGGGAGGAAATCGGCGTTGCCGGCCAGTGAGGAGGCCCCGAGGGTAGCGCTGGGGCGATTGTCCAGCAGCCCCGTGGCGAACACCGGGCTGGCCAGCAGTAGGCACAACAGGAAAAACAGGCGGCGCATGGTGAACTCGCAAGATCGAACGTGCCGCGCATCATAACGGAGTTGGCGCTCAGGGAACCATGTGTGGGCCCGCCCGCCTTGCCGGTGATGGTCTAAGGCTATTTCGTGGAGCCAGGGCGGGCGGTCGGTTCAGACCCTGAACCCCCCCACCGCCTGGTTCAGCGCGCTGCCCAGGCTGAGCAGGTGATCGCCTTGCTCACGCCCCTCACCGATGCGTTGCAGGTTATCGCCACCCAGCTGATGAATCCGCTCGCTGTGGTCACGAATCTCGCTGACCGCATCACTTTGTTGCGCCGTCACTTCGGCAATGCGCAGGGCAGTGTCGGCGATAGTACGGATCGCACACACGATTTCGTCCAATGCGCCATCGGCAGTCTGGGCCTGGTTGGCAGTGGCCTCGGCATGCTCCAGTTGTACCCGCGTACCGTCCACGGCGCCCTTGGCTGCCTGCTGCAACCTGTCGATCAGGGTCTGGATTTCCCCAGTGGCGCCGGTGGTGCGCTGGGCCAGGGTGCGGACTTCGTCGGCCACCACGGCGAACCCGCGACCCATCTCGCCAGCGCGGGCGGCTTCGATGGCGGCATTGAGTGCCAGCAGGTTAGTCTGTTCCGCAATGGACCGGATCACCGTCAGCACGCCACCGATCGTGGCCGATTCCTCTGCCAGTTGCTCGATCATGCGGGCGTTGCCTTGCACCTCGTCGACCAGCGTGCGTAGACCCGACAGGCTTTGCCCGATCACAGCCTGGCCCTGTTCCACCGCCCGGCCTGCGTCACGACTGGCCAGGGCCGCAGCGCTGGCGTCGCCAGCCACCTGCTGGATGGTCGCTTCCAGTTCCCCAAGCGCGTCGCGAATCTGCCCGGTATCCCCGGCCTGTCGTTGTGCGCCATCGTGCAAGGCAGCACTCATGTCGGCCAGCGCATGACTGCTGCCGGCCACTTGCGCGGCATTGTGCCGCAAGGCGCCTACCAGTTCGACCAGGTACTGGCGCAGGCGATTGAGCGAAGCCTGGATGTCGTGCAACTCGCGGTTGGTCCTGCCCATTTCGACAGGCTGGGTAAAATCGCCCTCGGCCCAGCGCGACAGCGCAGGTACCAAGCCGGTGAGGGTGCGTGCAAGGCGACGTTGCAGGGCGTCGATGAGCAGGGCGATCAGCAGGATCATCACGATCATCGCCCCTTGCAGGATGCGCACTTCCCCCGCGATGGTGCCATGCAGGCTGCGCACTTGTGGCTCCAGGGCCGCGATGGCCTGGCGCACTGCCTCCAGCTGTTGCGTGGCGCGAGTCGCCAGGGCGGCGCGCTGGGCGATCTGGGCACGGGTACGTTGCAGCTCGGCCGGGTAGCGCCCAACCAGGCTTTGCAACTCGCGCTTGAGGGCTACGGCGACGTCTTCCTGCTGGACACGGGTATCGTTCTGCAAACCCATCAGCGCGGCAAAGTCATCCGCGCCCGATTCGGCAGTACGGGTCACGCCCAGCAGCGGCAAGCCTTCGATGATCTGCGCCTGGGCCTGGATCAGTTGCAGCTCGCGCTCCAGCTCGGTTGCCAGTTCGGGCCGGCCGCTGCCCACTAGCTTCTCCCGCGCCAGGCCCAGCCTGCTCAGGTGCAGAGCTGCCTCGACAAGCGGCAGCAGGTAGCGCCCAGCGTCGGGGTTGGTGCTGTCGCGCGCATAGGTGGTCAGTTGCTCCAGGTTGGCCCCCAGCTCGCGTTCGGCTTGCAGCAACAGCGCCTGGGGGTCACCGGCCAGCTTCCCGGCTGCCAGCAACTCGCCCGCGCTGAAGGCCTGGAGGTGGTCCAGGCTGGGGCGCAGTTGGCTGGCCAGCGCCTCGGGCCAGTCGGCCAGCGAAGCTTGCAGTTGCTCCGTGGCCTGCAGTGCCGCCGCATGGCGCACGGCATCGCCGCTACCAAGATAAGCCTGAATGTTCTGGGCAGCCTCAGTCTGAAAATGGCGCGACAGGGTCAGGTAGCGTTCCATCATCTGGTAGGGACGCTCCAGCGCCCGCTGCGACCACCACAGCGTAACGCCCAGGGCGATGCACACCGTCACCAGCAACAATGTATTCAAATTGGTCAGCCATTTCAGGCGCATAGCCGCGTGCTTCCTGCGGGGAAGGGAAGAGTCAGGGGCCTGAAGTTATTGCGTTCGTGTGACGCGATGATGACGGCGGCACGCACTTAAATGGCAAAGTGCCTTTATTCTTTGCCCACCCCGTCAGGGCTCCACACGCACCACGCAATTACGTCCTGCATGCTTGGCCCGGTATAGCGCCTCGTCGGCCGCGCTGGCCATGGTCAGGGCATCGAGCCCGTCATCGAGTTGCACGACGCCTGCACTGAATGTACAGCGCAGGTCATGGGGTTGGGCCGGGTAGAGGATTTCGGCAAAACGCCCGCGGATGTCATCGAGCACCTTGTACGCCGCCTCCAGGGCGGTATTGGGCATGACGATGGCGAACTCTTCGCCGCCGTAGCGGCCAATGAAGTCGGTCTTGCGCAGGCGCTGTTTGAGAAACAGCGCCAGGCTCTTGATCACCCGGTCGCCCATGGGGTGGCCGTGGCGGTCGTTGATTTTCTTGAACCGGTCGATGTCGAGCATGGCAAAACTCAGCGGCTGCTGTTCGCGGCGGGCACGGAAGCTGCAGTCCTCGAGCAACTGCAGAATATGCGTGTGGTTGTACAACCCGGTCAGGCTGTCGCGGACCATGCGCGCCTTCAGATGCCGAGCGCGGGCAGCGCGGTTGCGCACGGTGGTGATCAGGTGGCGCGAGCGAAACGGCTTGGTCAGAAAATCATCGCCGCCTTCGCTCATGGCCTCGAGCTGCTTGTCCAGGTCATCCTCGGCTGACAGGTAGATGATCGGCACGCTGACGTAGCGGTCGTTGTGGCGAATCACCTTGGCCAGTTCAGGGCCGGTGCACGCCGGCATGTACAGGTCGAGGATGATCAGGTCAGGCTGGAAATCAGCCAGCTCGGCCATGGTGGCGATCGGGTCGGTCAGGCTGCGAGTGATCATCCCGGCGCCTGCCAACACCCGTTCCGTGAACAGGGCCTGGGTGCGTGAGTCATCGATGATCAGTACGCGCAGGGGATCGTACGGCGCGGCATCGGTCAGGCGCTCGACCTTCTCCAGCAGGCTGGAAGCCTCCAGTGTGCCGGTGAGGAAATCGCGCCCGCCGGCCCGCACGGCGGCCAAGCGCGTGGGGGTGTCGGTTTCGTGGTGGCTGAAGAACAGCAGCGGCAGAGGTTTGGCCTGCCGCGCCTGGACTTCGGCCGCCAACGCCAGGCCCTGGCCGACCCCATTGAAGTCGACGTCCATGATGACCGCCGAAGGCGGGCATTCGCCCACCGATGCGCGAAAGGCATCGGCAGTGGGCAAGGCCTGTACGCCCAGGCCGAAGAACTCCAGTTGCTGGGCCAGGCGTTCGGCGCGGTCGTGGTCCTGCAAGAGGATATAGACCGGCCTGCGCTGGGGCGCCAGCAGCAACTGGTCGCGTGGGTCGTCCTTGCGCAGGCCGCTACGCACAAGATGCTCAGGGGGGCACTGCGGGCTCGGCTCAACTGCTTGGCTCATGTCCTGGCTACTTGTCGTTAGGGGTATGCAGGGGCAGTGATGGCTCTATGCTAGCAGCTCTTGAGCTGCGTAGGCGTGCCCCCTTTCAACAAAGTGGGCTGAATGACTATTCAGTTACCGACCAAGGGGTCGCTTATGCGTAAGGCGGTGTCTGCTTTATAGTGCTGTCAGGCGGGCTTGCCGTGGCACCCTGGCGTAGGCCTGTGGTCAAAGCCCCTGAACCGTCGTGACTGATCAAGGATATAGCCATGCTGGACTGGAAAAACCGCGAGGCCAAAGCCGAGCCCCGCGAGCGTGTCGACGGCCGCGGCGCTGCCGCCCGTAGCTATTTTGGTGGCCTCTGGGGCCGCACCCTGTTGGCCCTGGTCGGGCTCTACCTGCTGGTGTGTATCGGCCTGTCCTGGTACTGGAGCCAGGAGCCCGAATTGTTCCCCGTCCAGCAGAACGCGCAAAGCGCAGCCGAGCGTAACGGCCAGCAGATGGTGGTGGGCTACACCACCGTCGAAACGCTCAAGACCGTGGCGAGCACCTTGTTGAACAAGCCAGGTGGCTACATCGCCAACGACCGTCTCCCGCCAGGCTTGTGGATGGACAACATGCCCAACTGGGAGTACGGCGTACTGGTCCAGGTGCGTGACCTTTCCCGCGCGCTGCGCAAGGACTTTGCGCGCTCCCAATCGCAATCGACCGAAGATGCCGACCTGGCCAAGGCCGAGCCGCGCTTCAACTTCGATTACAAGAGCTGGATCCTGCCGTCCAGCGAATCGGAATTCGAAGAAGGTATCAAGTCGCTGACGCGCTACCAGGCTCGCCTGGCTTCGGGTGACAAGGGCGCGATCTTCTATACCCGCGCAGACAACCTGAACAACTGGTTGGGCGACGTCGCTACCCGCCTGGGCTCGCTGTCGCAACGCCTCTCGGCCAGTGTAGGCCGCGTGAAGCTCAACACCACGCTCAAGACCGAGTCCGTGGTGGCTGGCCAGGCGCCGCAGGTGGACGAGGAAGTCGTGGAAACCCCATGGCTGCAGATCGACGACGTGTTCTACGAAGCCCGTGGCCAGGCCTGGGCACTGTCGCATCTGCTGCGTGCGATCGAAGTCGATTTCGCCGACGTGCTGGCCAAGAAGAACGCCACCGTGAGTGTGCGTCAGATCATCCGGGAACTGGAGGCCTCGCAAGAGCCCCTGTGGAGCCCGATGGTGCTCAACGGCAGTGGTTTCGGCATGTGGGCCAACCATTCGCTGGTCATGGCCAACTACATCTCCCGCGCCAACGCGGCGGTCATCGACCTGCGCCAGCTGCTGTCGCAGGGCTGACATGACCTTCAGCCCTGATGAAGCCGCTCACCGGGCGGCTTCGGACCGGGAGCGGGTCACCTGGGTAGACGAGCACGACCAAGTGCTCGGCGCATTGCCCAGGGCACAGTTGCGCGAGCGCGGGCTGATCGGGCGCTGCACGTTCATTCTGCTATTCAATGGTGCCGGTGAACTGTGCGTGCACCGGCGTACCCTGAGCAAGGCGCTATATCCCGGCTATTGGGACGTTGCCGCCGGCGGCATGGTGGCCGCCGGTGAAACCTACGCCGAATCGGCCGCGCGCGAACTGGCCGAGGAACTGGGCATAGCCGACGTGCCCTTGCGCTTTCACGAGCGTTTCTTCTTCGATCAGCCTGGCAATCGCCTGTGGTGCGCCTTGTACTCGGCAGTGTCCGATGCGCCGCTGCGGCTGCAGCCTGAGGAAGTTATCGAGGCACGGTTCATCGGTGTGGACCAAGCGCTGGAGGACAGTCGGCTCAGGCCTTATTGCCCCGACTCGATGGCCGCGTTGATGCGCTACAGGAACCGCCTTGTCTAACCCTTGCACGTAGGGTCGCAAAACATTCGCAAAATGGCGCAATCCGGTACTTAGCAACTGCACCGTTTATCGTTACACTGCGCGGCCTTTTCGGGCTGCCGCACGTGTTGCGGCAGTAGCGCCGCCCCTGCCAGAGTGGGGCTTCGCGGTCGGCCTCATGTGCAGGTACGACCAGTTTTTGTCCTCAGCACCGAGGCACAAAAGTGGCCAAGAAAGCTTCTTCTCTCTCCGCCCTCGGCGGTCTTGTTTATTCGACCGATGCCGGTCGTCATTGCCCTGACTGTGGCCAGCCCGTGGATGCCTGTACCTGCAAGCAGCAGGTCATCCCCGAGGGTGATGGCATCGCCCGTGTGCGCCGCGAGAGCAAAGGTCGTGGCGGCAAGACCGTGACCACTGTCACGGGTGTGCCGTTGCCGCCCGATCAGCTCAAGGAGCTGGCTGCCACCCTCAAGCGCCGCTGTGGTACCGGTGGCGCGCTCAAGGACGGCGTCATCGAGATCCAGGGCGATCATGTGCAATTGCTGATCGACGAGCTGATCAAGCAGGGCTTCAAGGCGAAAAAGTCGGGCGGCTGAGTCGCTCGGCAGGTTTTCGTCATGCGCTTTCTAAACTCGTCGCAGTGACCAGGGTCTACCCCAGAGCACGGACGAACCGTCATTTTTGGCTTCTACACTGCCTTCCCGGTTTGCCCAGCAGTGTCTTGACTCAATTTATAGGGGACTTGAATGTCCGTACGACGCACACGCAAAGACGATGGTAGCCAATGGACCGTGGCCGACAGCCGCAGTGTTTATGGCATCCGCCATTGGGGCGCAGGGTATTTCGCCATCAATGAAGCCGGGCGCGTCGAAGTGCGCCCCAACGGCCCGGACAGCTCGCCGATCGACCTGTACGAGCAGGTCGACCAGCTGCGCCAGAGCGGCCTGTCGCTGCCTTTGCTGGTACGCTTTCCCGACATTCTGCAGGACCGCGTGCGCCAGTTGACCGGCGCCTTCGACGCCAACATTGCGCGCCTGGAATACCAGAGCCAATACACCGCGCTCTACCCAATCAAGGTCAACCAGCAGGAGGCGGTGGTCGAAAACATCATCGCCACCCAGAACGTGTCCATTGGGCTTGAAGCCGGCTCCAAACCCGAATTGCTGGCGGTACTGGCCTTGGCCCCCAAGGGCGGCACCATCGTCTGCAACGGTTACAAGGACCGTGAGTTCATCCGCCTGGCGCTGATGGGGCAGAAGCTGGGCCACAACGTCTTCATCGTCATCGAGAAAGAGTCCGAAGTGGCCTTGGTGATCGAGGAAGCGGCCGACCTGAAGGTCAAGCCGCAAGTGGGCCTGCGCGTGCGCCTGTCGTCGCTGGCATCGAGCAAATGGGCTGACACCGGGGGCGAGAAGTCCAAGTTCGGGCTTTCTGCCGCGCAGCTGATTTCCGTGGTGCAGCGTTTCCGCGATGCCGGCCTTGACCAGGGTATCCGCCTGCTGCACTTCCACATGGGCTCGCAGATCGCCAACTTGGCGGACTACCAGCACGGTTTCAAGGAAGCCATCCGCTATTACGGCGAATTGCGCGCCCTGGGCTTGCCGGTGGATCACATTGATGTGGGCGGCGGCCTGGGGGTGGACTACGACGGCACCCACTCGCGCAACGCCAGCTCGATCAACTACGACATGGATGACTATGCCGGCGTGGTGGTGGGCATGCTCAAGGAGTTCTGCGACGCGCAGGGCCTGCCGCACCCGCACATCTTCTCGGAGAGCGGCCGTTCGCTGACGGCTCACCATGCCATGCTGGTCATCCAGGTCACTGATGTAGAGCGCCACAACGACCAGGTGCCGACCATCGAGAACAAGGACGCGCTGCCGGAAACCGTGCAGTGGCTGGCCGATCTGCTGGGGCCCACCGACATCGAGATGGTGACCGAAACCTACTGGCGCGCCACCCACTACATGGGCGATGTGGCCGCCCAGTACGCTGACGGCAAGATCAGCCTGGCCGAGAAAGCCCTGGCCGAGCAGTGCTACTACGCGGTGTGCCGTCGCCTGTACAACTCGCTCAAGGCTCGCCAGCGCTCGCACCGCCAGGTACTCGATGAGCTGAACGACAAGCTGGCGGACAAGTACATCTGCAACTTCTCGGTGTTCCAGAGCCTGCCCGATACCTGGGCCATCGGCCAGGTGCTGCCGATCATCCCGCTGCACCGCCTGGACGAAGAGCCCCTGCGGCGCGCCGTGTTGCAAGACCTGACCTGCGACTCCGACGGCAAGATCAACCAGTATGTCGATGAGCAGAGCATCGAGACCAGCATGCCGGTGCATGCCCTGAACGAGGGCGAGGACTACCTGCTGGGCGTGTTCCTGGTCGGGGCCTACCAGGAGATCCTGGGCGACATGCACAACCTGTTCGGTGACACCGACTCGGTGAACATCTACCAGAATGCCGATGGCAGCGTGTATCACGCCGGTATCGAGACCCACGACACCATCGAGGACATGCTGCGCTACGTGCACCTGTCTCCCGAGGAACTGATGACTCACTACCGCGACAAGGTGGCAAGCGCCAAGATCACCGCGCGCGAGCGTACGCAGTACCTCGATGCGCTGCGCCTGGGCTTGACCCGTTCGTCCTACCTCTCGTCCTGAGAAGCCTCAGCCCCTGAGGGGTCTCATCGCCGTCACGCCTTCGCAGCGTGGCGGCGGTGAGCACCGCCTTGGGTTGCTCGCTGGCCCATGCCAGTCATCTCACGCCACCCAGGCGTCCTTGGCTTGCAGGCGCCACCCCACCCAGGCCAACGTCATGGCGCGCACGCCCATGAAGCCGAGAAACGCCAACCACAGCCCATGGTTGCCTAGCCCGCTCAGGGCAAAGGCCAACGGCAATGCAATGGCGAGCGATGCCAGCATGGCATTGCGCATTTCCCGGGCGCGTGTGGCCCCGATGAACAGCCCATCGAGCAAATAGCTCCACACGGCGATCAACGGCAGGCACGCCAAATAGGGCAAGTACGGATAAGCCGCCGCCCTGACACTGTCGATATCGGTTTGCAGATCGATGAACAGGTGTCCCCCCACCCAGAACAGAACGGCAAAGACCGAACTTGCAATCAGCGACCATCCACCGGCTACCACCAGCGCACGGCGCAGGGTGCCGCGGTCCCGAGCACCAATGGCATGACCGCACAGCGCCTCGACCGCATGGGCCAGGCCATCGAGGGCATAGGCCGTCAGCAACAGGCCGTTGAGCAGCAGTGCATTGGCCGCTACCGTCGCCTCGCCCAGGCGTGCGCCCTGTACGGCGATCAGCAGGAAAACCAGCTGCAAGGCAAGGCTGCGCAAAAAGATGTCGCGGTTCACTGCCAACAGCGGGCGCCAGGCCTGCCAGCGTCTGAGTGCTGCCCAGGCGATGTGCCCCGGATAGGCGCGCAGGGCCGGGCGGGTAAGCGCCAGGCCCAGCAGGGCCGCGCACCATTCGGCAATCACCGACGCGCGTGCCGAGCCCAGGACGCCCCAGTTCAGGCCGAGCACGAACCACAGGTTCAGCACGATGTTGAGCAGGTTGGTGGTCAGCAGGATCGCCAAGGGCGCCCGGGCATTCTGGGTCCCCAGAAACCACCCGACCAAGGCGTAACTGGCCAGTGCCGCCGGCAGGCCCAGCAACCGGGTGTGGAAGAAGGCTTGTGTGGCTTGCCCCAGGGCCGCGCTGGGCTGCATGGCATGCAGGGCCAACTGGCTGAAGGGCAGGGCCAGCAGGCCGATGAGCAATGCGAAGCCCACTGCCAGCAACAGGCCCTGAACCAACACCTGGCGCAGGGCGGCGCCATCGCCTCGGCCCGCGGCCTGGGCGGCGAAGCCTGTCGAGCCCATGCGCAAGAAGCCCATCAAGCCGACCATGAAGGTGAACAGCGTAGCGCCCACGGCCACTGCGCCCAGCTGATGGGCATGGGGCAGGTGGCCAATGACGGTGCTGTCGACCAGCGCCACCAGTGGCACCGAGACATTGGACAGGATCATGGGCGCGGCCAGCCCCCACACCTTGAGGTGGGTGGGGCGGTGGTGCCAGTCGGCGAAGAATCGGGGCATGTTCATTCCAGCGAAAACGAGGACTGCAAGCGCTTGATCGGGGCGCCCGCCGGGCGGCAAATGCAAGCCAAGGGCGACAGTGTAACGGCCAGGCAACCATTGCGTGCGACCAAGGTCTCATCTGGCGCACAACGCTGGGTGTAGCACCTGGCCTTGCGCTATAGTTGCTGCCTTCATCTACACCCTGCCTTCGAGTGTCTACTCCATGTTCAACAAAGGATTGTTGCTGGCCTGCGCGCTGGCCTTGCTCAGCGGCTGTGACTCCTCAACGCCTGACGCCCCAGCGCCTGCCCAGAAGCCAACCGCCAGCGCCAGCGCCGCCGCCAAGACGCCGCAGCGCGAAGATCCTGCCGTGCTTGCCAAGCGCTACGAGGGCCGTGAGCTGACGGTACTGGATGTGTCGGAAGTACAGCTCGATGGCGCGGCCACACTGTCGGTCAGCTTCTCGGCCCCGCTGGATGCCGACCAGGACTTCACCAACAAGGTCCACCTGGTGGACACGGTCAAGGGCAAGCTGGACGGCGCCTGGGAACTGTCCGCCAGCCAGATGGAGCTGCGCCTGCGTCACCTGGAACCGCAGCGCAAGCTGGTGCTGACCGTGGACAAGGGGCTGCTGGCCGTCAACGGCAAGGCCTTGCAGCAAGAGTCGATCACTCGCCTTGAAACCCGCGACATGCAACCCACCGTTGGCTTCGCCAGCCGGGGCTCGCTACTGCCGACGCGGCTGGCAGAGGGCCTGCCGGTCATCGCATTGAATGTGAACAAGGTGGATGTGGAGTTCTTCCGCGTCAAACCCGACATGATTTCCTCGTTCATGGCCAACTGGGGGCGCAGCAGCAGCCTGGAGTACTACCAGTCCAAAGACACGCTGAGCATGGCTGAACTGGTCTACAGTGGCCGCTTCGACCTCAACCCTGCACGCAACACACGCGAAACCGTGCTGTTGCCCATTGCCGGTATCAAGCCGCTGCAGGAGCCCGGTGTGTACCTGGCCGTAATGCGCGCCTCGGGAACCTACGATTACTCCCAGCCAGCGACCCTGTTCACCTTGAGCGACATTGGCGTATCGGCCCATCGCTACCGTGATCGCATCGATGTATTCGCCCAGGCCCTGGAAGGGGGCAAGGCGATGGATGGCGTGAACATCGAGCTCCACGACAAGAAAGGCAAGCTCCTGGCCCAGGCCAGCACTGATGGAAAAGGTCATGCTGAACTGCCGATCACGCCCAAGGCCGATACCCTCATCGCCACCCAAGGCGTGCACACGACCTTGCTGCGGCTCAATACTGCGGCGCTGGACTTGGCAGAGTTCGACATCACCGGCCCCCAGGCCAATCCGCTGCAACTCTTTATCTTCGGCCCGCGCGACCTGTATCGCCCAGGCGAAACGGTGCTGTTGAACGGCCTGCTGCGCGACCAGGACGGCAAGCCCGTCAAGGCACAGCCGGTGAATGTCGAAGTACGCAGGCCGGATGAACAGGTCAGCCGCAAGTTCGTCTGGGAAGCAGACGATAAGGGTCTGTTCCAGTACCAGCTGCAACTGGCCACCGAGGCGCCGACCGGCCGCTGGCAACTGCTGCTCGATTTGGGCGGTGGACGCAAGCAGGTCTACGAGTTCCTGGTCGAGGACTTTCTGCCTGAGCGGCTGGCCCTCGAACTCAAGGGTAGCAGCAAGCCCCTGGCCCCTGAGCAGGACGCGCGCATCGAGGTGACTGGCCGCTACCTGTACGGGGCGCCGGCCGCAGGCAATCGCCTGAGTGGCCAGGCCTATGTGCGCCCGCTGCGTGAAGCGGTACCTGCACTGCCGGGCTACCAGTTCGGGTCGGTTACCGAAGGCGAACTGGAGCAGGACCTGGAGCTCGATGAAGTCACCCTCGACCAGGCGGGCAAGGCGGTCTTGGATATTTCCAGCCGCTGGGCAGAGGCGCGTTCGCCGTTGCAACTGACCGTGCAGGCAAGTTTGCAGGAGTCCGGCGGCAGGCCCATTACGCGCCGCCTCGAGCAACCTGTTTGGCCGGCCGAACGCCTGCCAGGCCTGCGTGGCCTGTTCGACGGCGATGAAGCCGACAGTGAAGGCCCGGTGGAATTCGAGTTTCTGGTCGCTAACCGCGAGGGCAAGAAACTGGCCGCCGACGACCTCAAGGTCAGGCTGATCCGCGAGCGACGCGATTACTACTGGAACTACTCGCAAGATGACGGCTGGAGCTACGCCTACAACGAAAAATTCCTGACCCAAGTGGAAGAGACGGTAAGCGTCAAGGCCGACGCCACGGCCAAGCTGAGCTTCCCGGTCGAGTGGGGCCCCTATCGCGTGGAAGTCGAAGACCCGCAGACCGGCCTGGTGTCCAGTCAGCGCTTCTGGGCAGGCTACCGCGCCCAGGACAATGCCGAAGGCGGAGCTGTACGCCCCGACCAGGTCAAGCTGGCCTTGGACAAACCCTCCTACGCCGACGGTGCAACGGCCAAGGTCACGGTTACGCCGCCGGCCGCAGGCAGTGGTTACTTGATGATCGAGTCCAGCGACGGCCCGTTGTGGTGGCAGGAAATCCAGGTACCTGCAGAAGGCAAGACCTTCGATATCCCGCTGGACAAAGCCTGGGCACGCCACGACCTTTACCTCAGCACCTTGGTGGTGCGCCCAGGTGAACGCAAGGCCAATGCCACGCCCAAGCGTGCGGTAGGCGTGTTGCACCTGCCGCTCGACCGTGCCGATCGCAAGCTGGCAGTCAGTTTGCAGGCACCGGAAAAAATGCGTCCCAAGCAGCCGCTGACGGTCAAGATCAAGGCGGCAAACGCCGACGGCAGCGTGCCTGCACAGGTACGGGTGCTGGTGTCGGCGGTGGACGTCGGCATTCTCAATATCACCGACTTCAAGACCCCGGATCCATTCGCAAGCCTGTTTGGCCGCAAGGCCTACGGTGCCGACCAGCTCGACATTTACGGGCAACTGATCGAAGCCGGGCAAGGGCGTCTGGCCAGCCTGGCATTCGGTGGTGACGCGGCCATGGCCAAGGGTGGCAAACGCCCCAATACCACCGTCACCATCGTGGCCCAGCAGAGCCTGCCGGTGACCCTGAACGACAAGGGAGAAGGGCAGGCCACGGTCGATATCCCTGATTTCAACGGCGAGCTGCGGCTCATGGCTCAGGCCTGGACCGAGGATCACTTCGGCATGGCAGAGGGTAAGACCGTGGTGGCCGCACCGCTGATTGCCGAACTCTCGGCCCCACGGTTTTTGGCAGGCGGCGATCAGACGCGCCTGGCGCTGGACCTGGCCAACTTGTCGGGAGCTGCCCAGCAGCTGACCGTGCAGGTGACCACCGAAGGACAAGTGAGCCTGACCGGCAATGCCACGCAGTCTGTAGCGCTGGCCGAAGGCCAGCGGACGACCCTGATGATTCCGGTGCAGGCCCAAGGTGGCCTGGGGCAGGGCAAGGTGCATGTGCAGGTGACCGGCCTGCAGTTGGCCGGCGAGGCGCCGACCACGTTCGAGCGCGAATGGACGTTGGGCGTGCGTCCTGCCTATCCCGCCATGCTCAAGCACTTCCGCGTGGCCTTGAAGGATCAGCCCTGGACGCTGCCCGAGGCGGACCTCGCGGCCTTCGAGCCTGCCGGCCTCGAGGGCACGCTGGCCCTGTCGAGCCGACCCCCGCTCAACCTCGCCGAACAGATCCGCGCACTGAAGGCTTACCCGTATGGGTGCCTTGAGCAGACCACCAGCGGGCTGTACCCGTCGCTGTATGCGGACGCCGATACCCTCAAGCGGCTCGGCATCGAGGGTGAACCGGCCGAGGTGCGCAAGCGCAAGATCGAAATGGGCATCGAGCACCTGTTGGGCATGCAGCGCTACAACGGCAGCTTTGGCTTGTGGAGTGCCGACAGCGAAGAGGAATACTGGCTGACGGCCTATGTCACCGACTTCCTCCTGCGCGCGCGCGACCAAGGCTATGGCGTACCCGCCGAGGCGCTGAAGAAAGCCAACGAGCGGTTGTTGCGCTACCTGCAGGAGCGCAACCTGATCGACGTGGACTACAGCGACGATGCCGATCACACCCGTTTCGCCGTGCAGGCTTACGCCGCGCTGGTGCTGTCGCGCAGTCAGCAGGCGCCCTTGGGCGCGCTGCGCGGGTTGTTCGAGCGCCGCGCCGACGCGCGTTCAGGTCTGCCGTTGGTGCAACTGGCCGTGGCCTTGGACAAGATGGGTGACAAGCCGCGTGCCGACCAGGCCCTGCAGGCAGGGCTCGCCGTCAGCCGCAGCAAGAACTGGATGGCAGATTACGGCAGCCCCCTGCGTGACCAGGCGTTGATCCTGGCACTGCTGCAGGAGAACAAACTTGCCAGTGGCCAGGTGGACCAGCGGCTCTTCGCCCTGTCCGATGAAATGGCTGCCAATCGCTGGCTGTCCACCCAGGAGCGCAACGCCTTGTTCTTGGCCGGGCGTGGCCTGCTGGGCACGCCGGAAGTCAAGTGGCAGGCCCGCCTGGACAGCGCCGGTGAGCTGCGTGACTTCAATAACGCCGAAGCCGGCATGAAGCTGGAAGGGCCACTGCTGGCATCGCCGCTGACGGTGCAGAACCAGGGCAGCCAGACCGTCTACCAGCAGCTGACCCTGTCGGGTTACCCGCGTCAGGCGCCGCCTGCCAGTAGCAATGGCATGCAAATCCGCCGCGAGTACCTGGGCATGAAGGGCCAGCCGCTGGACCTGGCGAACCTGCGCAGCGGCGACCTGGTACTCGTGCACCTTGCCCTCAAGGCCGATGAGCGCGTTCCCGATGCCCTGGTGGTCGATCTATTGCCTGCGGGCCTGGAGCTCGAAAACCAGAACCTTGCGCAAAGTGCAGCCAGCCTGGATAACGCCAGCGGCGCCGTGAAGCAATGGCGCGAATCGATGCAAAATGCCAACGTGGTTCACCAGGAGTATCGCGACGACCGTTACGTCGCAGCGCTCAAGCTGGACAGCTACGCAACTACGCATCTGCTGTACCTAGCGCGAGCGGTGATCCCTGGCACTTACCGGGTACCACCGCCGCAGGTCGAGTCGATGTACCGCCCGAATCTGCAGGCCGTGGGGGAAGGGCAGGGTGAGATGACGGTCAAGCCTCGCTAGGGGCAGGCCTTGTGCGACGAGCAGGGGCGTTCACCTGTTCGTCGCACGACCACTCAATGGATCACCCAGCTCATTACCCACAGGCCCAATATCAGCCAGATGATGCCTAGGATGATCGAGGCACGCATGAAGGCGCGGATCGCCGAAAACAGCAGCATCAGGCCCACGATCAGGGCCAGGATGCTGACCAGCGAGGTGTCCATGCCCAAGGTGCGCGACAGGCCATCGACGAAATTGCCGCCGGCATTGGCCAACAGGTTGAACAACCCGCTCAGCGCGTCGACGACGATGCGGATCAGCGATCCCAGTGCTTGCCCCAGCCATTCGAAAAAACCTTCTACATGCATAGTTGCTTCCTGATCAACATGGCGGCGTTCTTGCCGTTTCCAGTGCTTTGGCCCTTTTCAGGGCAGGTCGGTTCCCGATGCCAAGCTTAGCCCGCTGGTGGCGATCGCGACCATGCAAAGCAGTGCGTGCCCTGGTGATTGGCGTGGTGGCCTTGATGGGGCTGCTGTGGCTGGCCGACCGGATCTGGCCTTTGCCCATGCCGTCCGACGACCTGGCCCGGGTCGTGCTGGCAGAAGATGGCACACCGTTGTGGCGATTCGCCGATGCCGACGGGGTGTGGCGCTATCCGGTGAGCCCCGAGCAGGTCTCGCCGTTGTACCTGCAAGCGTTGCTGACGTACGAGGACCGCTGGTTCTACCGGCACCTGGGCGTGAACCCGATGGCCCTGGTCAGGGCGGCGTGGTTGAACGCGCGGGGAGGGCGTGTGGTGTCAGGCGGCAGCACGTTGTCGATGCAGGTGGCACGCCTGCTTGATCCCCATGATCGCACCGTGGCGGGCAAGTTGCGGCAGCTGTGGCGCACACTGCAGCTGGAGTGGCACCTGTCCAAGCGGGAGATTCTGCAAATCTACCTGGACCGCGCGCCGTTCGGCGGCACCTTGCAAGGTGTTGCCGCTGCCAGCTGGGCTTATCTGGGCAAGTCGCCCTTGCATCTGACGCCGTCGGAGGCAGCCCTGCTGGCGGTACTGCCGCAAGCCCCCAGCCGGCTACGCCCCGACCGCCACCCCGAGCGCGCCGAACGCGCACGCAACAAGGTGCTGCAACGGCTGGCGCAGTATCAGGTGTGGCCCGAGCAGCGCCTGCGCGAAGCGGCCGAAGAGCCGCTGGTGCTGGCGCCGCGTCAGGAGCCGGCACTGGCGCCTTTGCTGGCCCGCCGTCTGAACACCCCGGGTAGCCCGCCGTTGATCCGTACCACCGTGGATGCAGGGTTGCAGCGCCGGCTGGAAGACCTGCTGCTGGGATGGCGCGCGCGTCTGCCGGAGCGTACGTCTGCCGCCATCCTGGTGGTCGATGCGCAAACCATGGCTGTACGCGCTTATCTGGGCTCGGTCGACCTCACGGACGCCCGGCGTTTCGGGCACGTGGACATGGTGCGGGCATTGCGCTCGCCTGGCTCCACGCTCAAGCCGTTTCTGTACGGCCTGGCGATGGACGATGGGCTCATTCATTCCGAGTCGCTGTTGCAGGACGTACCACGGCGTTACGGTGACTACCGTCCGGGCAATTTTTCCAGCGGCTTCAGTGGGCCGGTGTCAGCGAGTTCGGCACTGGCCCTGTCGCTCAACTTGCCCGCCGTGCAGCTGCTCGAAGCGTACGGCCCGAAACGCTTCGCCGCACAACTGCGCATGGGCGGCTTGCCGCTCACGCTACCTCCGTTGGCCGAGCCCAATCTTTCGCTGATCCTGGGCGGTGCCGGTAGCCGCCTGGAAGACCTGGTAGGTGGCTACGCGGCCTTGGCCCGGGAGGGTAGAAGCGCCCAGGTGCGGTTGCAGCCCCAGGCACCCCTGGTGGAGCACCGGCTCATGTCTCCGGGCGCAGCGTGGATCATCCGGCGCATTCTCAGCGGCCAGGCTCGGCCCGACCGCGACCCGCATGCCGAACTGGTACGCCGTCCCCAGCTGGCCTGGAAAACCGGCACCAGCTACGGCTTTCGAGACGCCTGGTCGATTGGCGTCGGCCCTCGCTACCTGATCGGGGTATGGATTGGTCGGCCCGACGGCACCCCTGTGGCCGGGCAGTTCGGCCTGGCCTCGGCCGCCCCATTGATGCTGCAAGTGCACGACCTGCTCAGCAACCGGGACAGCCAGCGCGGGTTAGAGGCCCCGGTGCAGCGAACGCCTGCCAATGTCGGGGTGGCGGCGATCTGCTGGCCTCTGGGCCAGGCGATGAGCCGCCAGGACGGCAATTGCAGACGCCAGCGTTTTGCCTGGACCCTGGACGGCACCGTTCCTCCCACGTTGCAGGCGGCCGATCAGCCGCTGGGCCTGGGTTTGCGCGAACACATCTGGGTCAACGACCGCGGCTTGCGCGTCGACAGCAATTGCCCAGGCGCCCAGGCGCGCGAGGTGGCCCTGTGGCCCGCCCCCCTGGAACCCTGGTTGCCTCGGGCTGAACGGCGGGCTGCCCGTCTACCGGCCATGGACCCCACATGCCCACCGCAAGGCCCGGTCAGTGCCCCGCCGCTGGCCATCGTCGGTATTCGTTCTGGCGACCATCTGCGTCGCCCCGCCACCAGTGGGGAACCGCTGCAAGTGGCGGTATCGGCGCTGGGCGGTAGTGGGCGGCGTTGGTGGTTCCTCAATGGGCAACCGCTGGGCGAAACCCAAGGGCAGGACAGCCTGATGGTGCGCCTGCCGCAGGCAGGGCAGGCCGAGTTGAGTGCGTTGGACGAAAGTGGTGAAACGGCGCGGGTGGTGTTTCAGGTCAATGAGTAGTATGGCGGTGTGCCGGTGCCGGTGCCGGTGCCGGTGCCGGTGCCGTGGCACCGGCACCTGTCAGTGCGCCGTGAACCGTTGATTCACCGGGGATGAGCCTGGTGTCAGTGCCAAGGCCAGTTGCGTGCGGTTGTGCATATGGGTCAGGCGCAACACCTGGGACACGTACAATTTCACCGTGTTTTCGGTGATACCCAGTTCACAGGCGATCTGGTAATTGGTCTTGCCCTTGCCCACCAGCCGCGCCACTTCCAATTGACGTGGCGACAGCTTTTCAAATACCGAGGGCAGCTCGGCCTCGGCTTCCTCCATGTCGCCGGCGCGCCGGTGAGCCCCTTGTCCGCGGGCTTTTTCCAGGTCCTGATACAACTCGTCGACGGACTCTGCCAGATCCTGCAGGCGCTGATTGAGCCCACTGAGGTCGTGGAAGCCGCGCTGACGTTCCTGCAGCACCTGCTCCTGGCGGCGTACCCCTTCGAGCAGATCGTCGAGATCCATCGGTTTCTGGTAGTAGTCGGCAAAGCCTTCGCGCAGCGCCCGAATGACGTCCTGCTTTTCGGCACGGCCGGTCAGCATGATGGCTTCGAACATGCGGTGGCTACCGTCGATCTGCTTCAGGGCGCGCATCAGCTCGATGCCATCGCGTCCTGGCATGTGAAGGTCGCAGATGATCAGACCGATGTTTGGGTCGGCCTCATAGCGTTTTACTGCCTCATCTGTGGAGAGTGCCGATACGCAACTGTATCCCTGGGCTTGCAAGAACTCGCACAGCTGTTCGACGATGACCGGCTGATCATCGACTACCAGCACTTTCATTTCACTTACAGGTTTGGACACGATCAACTCCCTGTGAATATACGGCCCTGCTCCCGGGCTAGACGCTCTGGCAGATTAAAAGTAGCCGTACCTCTCGTAGTTGTACAAGGTGTGTACAAGACTAAGGACCGCTGGATTCTTCATTGGATCCATACAGCTGTCAGAAGGTAGCCGGCCAGCACGTAAGGGACGAATGCCTGCTTGTCGCCCATGGCTTCGGTCAAGGCCTGGAGGCGTTTTTTCACCTTGGGGTTGAGCAGCGTCCACAAGCGCCTTCGGGTGGTCAGCCAGATCAACAGCGCGACCCCGGCCCCGATGAAGGTCCCGAGCACATGATCGGTGCCGGTAGCCAATGCCAGCGCGCCCATCAGTTTGACGTCATCGGCGCCGAAGTGGCCCAGCATGTAGCCGGGCAAGGTGAGCAGCATGACGATGGCCAAGCCCCAGCCTGCCGAACTGGGGTCGGCGCCAAGCCAGGTGTGGCCGGTTGCGAACAGCCACAGCAGGGCCCCTACGGCCACGCCCAGCGTCAACAGGTCCGGGAGCTGGCGCTGGCGCACATCCTGTTCGGTACACAAGGCAAGCCACAGAAGAAGAACAATGCTTTGCATCGACAGGTCGCCTTTCCTGGTAGATGAACACTTACCCGTTCAGTCAGGTTTCCTTAGTCAAGATAGACCGGAACCTGCATGACGGCCGTGTGCCGCGAGGAAAAGGCGTTGGGAGAATGGGTTTTGTCACAGTCGTCGCCTGTCGCGGGGCCTGTGCCTGCACCCCGCTACGAGGCGGGATGCAGGCAGAGCGTGCCCCCGCTAGCGTTTGCTGCCAGGTGGATAGCTGCCCAGTACCTGAGCCACCGTCTTCTGAATAGCCTCGTTGCGTTCCTGCGGGCTTGGCGGGTAGTTGTTCATGATCTGCTCGGCACTGCCGCGCCAGACCAGCTTGCCATCGCGCCCATCAAGCAAGTCGACC